>JAGGYV010000298.1 GCA_021162325.1 Desulfobacteraceae bacterium
CTCCATGCGCTTGAGAATGAAGATGAGGCCATACCCTATATTCATATTTTTGCCCTGCTGACACTTCTGAAACAGATCTGTAATCATCCGGCGTCCATTGTAAAAAAAGGGTTTGATACCGGCAAAGGCCCTCTGGATTCAGGCAAATGGGAGGTGTTTGAAGAGCTGGTCGACGCCTGCCTGGAAAACGGCCAGAAGATCGTGATTTTCAGCCAGTTTGTTAAAATGATTGAAATAATTACCCGGTATCTGAAAAATAAGGGAATCGGCTTTGCTTCCATCACCGGTCAGACCCGAAACCGGGGCCGGGAAATTGACCGGTTTAATGAAGATGAAGACTGCCGGGTATTTGTCGGGAGCCTCAAGGCAGGGGGCAGCGGGATTGATCTGATCGGCGGGTCGGTGGTGATTCACTATGATCGCTGGTGGAATGCGGCCAAGGAAGACCAGGCCACTGATCGCGTGCACCGTATCGGCCAGACCCGGGGAGTACAGGTTTTTAAACTGGTCACTGAGGGTACTTTAGAGGAAAAGATTTCCGCAATTATTGATCGCAAACGAAAGCTCATGGCCGATGTTATTCAGGATGATAATTCCGGGACCCTTAAAACATTCTCCCGGCAAGATCTCATTGATTTGCTGTCCCTGCCGGATCAGGCCTGACGATCTATCATGTGCTTGGATTTGTTAGTAAAGTTTTGGCCTTGATCCATTGTTCGGCCAGCACAATGTCATTTCGGCAGCTTTCTCGATAGAAACATTCGAGGACAAGCTTAGCCGGAATCTATGTTCGGAATAGCACATAACTGGATTCCCGATAGAAACATTCGGGAATGACAAATCTACTTTGGCCGAAAACGATGATTAAAGCCAAAGTTTTTGATAACCCCAAAAGTGAATTAAAAACCGTAGGGTGGAATAGCGAAGCGTAATCCACCGAAAAACTGAATTATATTGGCCGTTAAATTTTTGCTGTGGTCGAGCATTTTTAATTTAAAAAGGAAAATCTTTTATGAATATTGACATTGAATTATCCAACATTGACACTTCAGAGCCTGTCGTTGCCCAGTGGGCGTTGCGCCGCATTGAAGTTATGGGTAAAACAGATAAAAAACAGGCACAAGACATGGAAGATTGTCTGTTTACGGATGATGTGATTAAAAAACTGATGGATAACGGGGGCACCCCTTTTTTAATATCAAGAATGACCCAGGTGTTGCGGGCAGAGAAATTTAAAAGTTTTGTTCCAATGCTGTCTGAAAAGTGGAAAAACGGTATGAGTGAGATAGAGCTTCTGGCAACTTCTATAGGCGTCATTATTGCAAAAAATAATCCTGAAGCAGCCGCCGATCTTTTTGAGTCCTTTTGCAGCCAGGGCATCTCTCAATTTGAAGAATCCGGAAAATGGATGGATGTATTTAACGGGCTCCCGTATTTAAACGCCGACCGTCAAAAACAAATAGCGGACCTGATGATCAACGCATTTGAAAATGCCGAACCAGGAGAAGATAAGAGCCAGTTTTTGCCTTCGATAATAACACTGATGTGGCATCATCATCACTCCCGGTTTGAAAATGGTTTGCGAAATTATATTTGCCTGATGCCGTCAAAGGACTCGGAACAATCTTATGTCTCGATGCTCCGCCCAATTGTTAAGCTGCTTGGTCTGTCAAGTAGTGAATATTATCTGATTGTCGATATACTGAAAGGCTACCCGGCACCATGGCCATCGGAAATCAGTGAGTTTTACCAGCCGTCGGTTTTGCCGAAAGAACTGGACAATGCAATCTGTGACATTAAAAAACGATCTTACAAATCCATTCATCAGTTTCTGCTGACAAATCAATTCCTGATAACCGATGCCCGGGTAAAATCCCTTTGGCAATCACTGATAGATGATAAAAAGTTGATATCCGGTTTGCATAAAAAAAAGCAGCGGCCGTTTTTTTATGCCATGCTGCTTTGTGCGGTGACCTCCGCACTGCGGGTAAAGTCTCTCTCTTTTGAAACGTTTTCCATGGAAAACGTTGTTTTTCTGCTGTCCGCTCAGATTGAAGAAGTGCCGGATATTCCCGCATTTGTTTCATATTTTAAAAACATAGACCGGGCGGCCGCTGTCGCCTGCCTAACGGAAGCACTGGATATGATGATCGCATCAGGGATAGGCAATCATGCCCTAAGCGTGATTGCTGAACTGGATTACGACGAGTTTTTGGAACCTTTAATCCGGGCGCTATACACGGAAGAGATCAGTGATCCTTTTTTTCAATCTGTTTTTGATATGATCGTTCGATTTGGGGAGCGGGCGCTTGATTTTTTTGACACTTGTTTCCCGGAATTAGATGAAATTAGGAAGAACACCATACTGGATATCATATCTAAAATTGGTGGGGAGAAGGCAGTATCGTTTTTGGAAAAATATTTTGATGACTGCATGGCCTTTGACAGGGGGCAAACATTATCTGTGTGCGAGGACCTGGTCTGTCGTTTTTGTCTGGACCGGATTCGGCCAAAAATGAATAAAGGCCAGACAGATATTGACAACGCGTACATGCTGATTTCACTTTTAAGCGGTGAACAAAATCCTGAAATTCAAAAAATGCTGGATGCATATTATCAACGGGAACAGGAAGCGGCGAAAGCGCTGGGTGCACTAAATTCTGGGGATGTCATTGACACAGTAACGTCTTATATGGATCTTGAACTCAAATGCCGGCAGTGTGGTGATGTTAATACCTATCGTGTTAATCGGGTAATTGTTGATAAAACCGGTGACAACTATATCGCACAGGAGCTTGAATGTATCAATTGCGGACAGGTTCCTGAATTTGATATCCCGCCGTCTTGCAACAGGCGCATTACCATGGAAATGATGCGGTTGACGATGATTAGTTCACCTGAAGATGTCCGAAAAGCCATCGAAACCAGTCCTTTTGAGATGCAGCGGTTTTCTGCGTTTGGAAAAGAAATGAGTGTCGGGCAGGCCATTAAAACATATGAAAGCAGGATCATCGATGATCCGGATAATGCGGAATATTATATCGGTCTGGGAAACATTTATTCTTATGTCGAGCAATGGACAAAATCATCCGGGTATCTCGAAAAAGCGATTGAGCTTGACCCGGAATATTGTGAAGTTTACCATACACTGGCCTTGATTGCGGAGGGGGAAAATGATCTGAACACGGCTTTTCAGTGGTTGAAAAAAGGGGTCCCGTATTTAAAATTATTAAAATTCTTGAAATACTCAAAGATTGACCCAGATGAATTTACAGAAGAATACATCGGTTTTTATAATGAACTGCTGTTCCGCACCGGCGGCCCTGAAAAAAACAGGATAGAACCCATTTATGCGCCGGATCGATCTAATACCTCATTATCGGCCCCTTATCTTCGGGAGAATAAAAAAATCGGGAGAAATGATCCCTGTCCGTGCGGCAGCGGGAAGAAATATAAAAAGTGCTGCTTGGGCAAGTCATAAGTAATTTGCCTTAAACAGTCTCATCTGGCCAGATCCGTTAAATCGGTTTTAACATCTTTAATTTTTTGAAGCCGGGTCTTCATGACCCGGCTTTTTGCTTCACGGTTTCAGCGGATATTTACCCCCCGGCCCCGGAGGTAGTCCTTTAAGTCGCCGATGCCGATGAGTCCGAAATGGAACACGGACGCAGCAAGCAGGATGGTCGCCCCCGCCTGCGCGGCATCATAGAAGTGTTCCAGTTTGCCCGCGCCACCGGACGCCACGACCTCGGCCGAGACCGCTTTTTTGATGGCGCTGATTACCGGCAGATCAAAACCGGTTTGCGCGCCGTCGCCCGCCTTGCTGGTTGGGAGAATAACCGGAATCCCGAAGCCATCCACACGTTTGGCCCATTCCACGGCATCCGTACCGGTGGCCGTTCGTCCGCCGTCAATATAAACTTCATAGCCCGAGGGCATGGCGTTGTTTTGATCCACATCAATGGCTACCGTCACATTCCCGGCACCCAGCGCTTTGATCATTTCCGGGATCAGTTCTGGATTCCGAAAGGCGGCACTGCTAGTCGATATCTTGTTTGCACCCGCTTTTAAGACTGCTTCGGCCGATTTCACGTCGGAAATCCCGCCGCCCACGGTAAATGGAACCGTGGTGACCTCTGCGACACGCGCAACAACATCAAGCATGGTGGCTCTGCCTTCCACCGTGGCCGTGATATCCAAAAGGGCCAATTCATCTGCCCCGGCGTCACAATACGCCCTTGCACATTCGACCGGATCACCGGCATCCCGAATATCCACGAAATGGACGCCTTTGACGACGCGTCCGTTTTGCATGTCAAGGCACGGCATAATTCGAACAGATTGCTCCATGGTTTAATTCCTCCCTGTTTTTTTAATTTTGACAAACTCGTAAAAAGTCGAATTCCGATGGCAAAGAAAAAAGCTTCAAATTCGAGGCGTACAAATCCTGAGTAATGATTAGTACTTATCGTACCATGAAGAAGCGAAGGATGCAGCGCAACAAAGAATTTGGACTTTTTACGAAGCCATCAATTTTAATTTGGTTATCCACTATAGTCTTGCAATTTGTCAACAACGTCCCCGGAATTTCAAAATTTCACTTTAGAAAGGATTTTTTATCACGCGAACGCCTTTTGCGACCCGCAAGCCCACCTGATCCTGTATAAAATTGATATAGTCCCGTCCCTTACCGGCCCGGCGGAGTATTGAACGGTAGATGGTACCGAGCAATCTTGCAATTTCATCCGGCGGCAACGACGCAAGGTCCTTTTGAATGATCCCGTCTATTACCTCAAAGCCCCGTTCTTCCAGATTACCGGCAACGTCTGATTTTTCGTCTTTGAAATGATATCGATCCATGAGCAGCTCAGCAATCTTTATAAAAAAATGATCATCCGGACGACCATCGAGTTGATTATCAAATTGGCAGAATGCGGATTCGATCACATCGGCCTGGTCCTGAAGCTGAATATCATCAGACATGCGCGGCAGCGCATAATGAGGTACTTTTTTATAGTTTCGGTTGGCGCGTGTATCCACGAAGTAAGCGCATCCTCCACATTTTTCAGCAGACCGTGTTTCTCCACAGCAAAGGCTGCATATAAAACTCTCTTGAAAAAGACATTTTCTTTTTCCCTTTCGGGCATTGCATATCGGACATTTTGCCATGCTGATAATTCCTTAATAAATTTAAATACCGGTCACAGAATTCTTGGCCGTGATCATCGTTTCGGCCAAAGCAGATTTGTCATTCCCGAATGTTTCTATCGGGGAAGCATGCCGGAATGACATTGTGCATTTTACTGATCTCATCTATGCTTATTCTTTTGTCATCATTTGTCATGCTTTTCCTTTTTAATTTTACTTGATGGCAGCTATTTTTCAGATTTTACTTTTTTAACTCAAAAGTTTCAAGCCCGTCTTCCTTCCCGATGAACCGACAAGAATTTATTGTGAGTTGCTTCCGGGATGAGTTCGTCTTTTTTGAAAATATTTCGAATATTTAGAAAAATAATTGACAGTATTATAAAAAGGTATGATGATTATTAATCATTCTCTGCCAGTGGCAGTAGAATCTATAAAGGCCTCCGCTGAGCCAGCCTGGCAAATCAGCGGTTTTTTACCCAGATGGTGTCTTTGCGTAATTCTTCCCCGTTAAGGAATTCCCCA
>JAGGYV010000152.1 GCA_021162325.1 Desulfobacteraceae bacterium
CCTTCAGTCTGTTTCAACAATCGCCGATGAAATTATTGTGCTTGACAGCGGCAGCTCTGATGGCACGGTGGATGTTGCCAGGAGATATACAGATAAGGTTTTTGAGACAGACTGGCCCGGATATGGTCCGCAAAAACAACGGGCCTTGGAAAAAGCTGCTGGTGAGTGGGTGCTGTCCATTGATGCGGATGAAGCATTATCGCCGGCGCTTTGCGGTGAAATAGACCGATTGTTGCAAAATAACCCGGAAGCCATTGGGTATAAATTGCCCTGGGCGGTGATGATTTTTGGGCAGACATTGAATCATGGCAGGAGCGCGAGAGCACCGCTGCGATTGTTCAGACGAAATGGTGCCCGGTTCTCAAAGGATATGGGCCATGAAAAGATACTGCTGCCCAAAGGTAAAATTAAAAAGCTGAATGAACGGCTGTTGCATTTTACCCATCGTGATTTCGGGCATTATATGGAAAAAAACCGGAATTATGCGTGGCTGGGCGCACAAAAACGCTTTGCCTCGGGAAAAACGGGATTTGGTTTGACCGGCGCATTCCTAAGGGCGCTGTGGATTTTTATTCAAATCTATTTTATTCGTCTGGGATTTTTAGATGGCCGGGTGGGGTTTCTTGTCGCCGTCATGTACAGTCAGGGGAGTTTTAATAAATATGCCGGATTATGGACATTGAGACATCCGGCATTGTTGAAGCAAAATGCGGAGACAGTGGGGGATCATTGAGAAAGTATTTGTTTTTTATCAGCCAGCTCTATGGATTTGCCATTGTCCGGCCGCTTCAGGATTTGATTGTCAGTCGCGGTGATGAGGTGGCGTGGTTTTTCGATAATCCGGAAAAATTACTCCCGAACCTTCGGCCCAGTGAGAAGTTTTTGAGAACCGTTGCTGAAGTCAGGGCGTATAATCCCTGCGCGGTCTTTGTCCCGGGTAATGTCGTGCCGGATTTTTTTCCGGGCGTAAAAGTCGAATTGTTTCACGGGTTTCATGCCAGGAAGCGCAGTGGGGAAAGAGGACATTTCAGAATCCGGAATTTTTTTGATCTTTACTGTACCCAGGGACCGGATACCACATTGCCGTTTCAGAAATTGGCAAAAAGACATGGTTTTTTTGAGGTCGTGGAAACCGGGTGGCCCAAAATGGACCCTTTGTTTGAAATCTATACAAACGCAACGTCGAAAAAAAAACGCACCGTGGTGTTGTTGACATCAACCTTTACGCCCCGCTTAAGCGGAGCACCGGCGCTGTTTGAAACCGTTAAACAAATCGCTGAAACCGGACCTTGGAAATGGCTGGTCAACTTCCACCCCAAGATGCCATCCGAAGTGGTTCAAAAATATAAGTCCATCCAAAGTGCAAAGCTGGTATTTGTTGAAACAGACGATATTATTCCTCTTTTAAAGGCTGCTGATATAATGGTTTCAGATACCTCATCCGTTATCTCGGAGTTTCTGTTGCAGAACAAACCGGTGGTTACTTTCAGAAATCGCGCGCCCGGACCGCATCTTATAAATATCACTGAACCGGATAAGTTAAAGGAAAGTATTTCGTATGCATTGACCCAGCCTGAAAGTCTGATGCGTGAAATTAAGGGCTATTCCGATAATATCCATCCGTATCGGGACGGTCGTTCCAGTATTCGTGTTCTGGCGGCAACCGATTGGTTTGTTGTCAAAGGGCGGGGTTATCTTAAGCCAAAACCATTTAATCTGATACGAAGCTTAAAGGCAAGAAGGCAGATAGGGTATTACTGGCTTTAACCCGGGTCGACTCACACGCCTGATTCGCCCATTTGCGTCGTTATAAGTGGCTTGCGGTAAACCGCTACAGCTTCTCCCCTTATGCCTTGCAAATGAACGAGTCAAACATGTGAGTAACCCGGGTCGACATTTCCTGGCATTAGTCATTTAACAGCATGCCTTCAAACATTTTCTGTGTATTGGCCACCGTTGTCTTGATATTAAAGTCATTTTTTATCCGATCCAGGGCCGCCATTGCCATCTGGTGTTTTTTATCCGGATCTGTGAACAGTCTCATGATGGCCGCAGCAATGGCTTTGGCATTTTGAGGAGGGACAACGAAGCCGCATTCACTGTCAATCACCAGTTCCGGCAGGCCGCCGGCATCCGTTACAATGGGAACGGTTTCAGAGGACATGGCTTCAATGACTGCCCGGGAGAGGCCTTCCCGCCGGGTGGAGGGCATGATAAACGCATCACTGGCAGCAAAAATGGCCGGTGCGTTTTTTCTGAATCCGGCCAGGATAATATTTTTTTTAAACGGGCTGCTGTCAATTTTGGCACGTAATTTTTTATCACCCTCAAGTCTGCCCAGAAGCAGGAAATAAACCGGTGTATCCGGCGGCAGATAGCGGGCGGAATCAATCAGGTAATCGATGCCTTTATGGGGTCTGTTTCGACCGGCAAATGTGACGACAAACGCATTTTTAGGGAGCTTAAATTCGGTCAGGTCTGCCGGGGGCTGCCGGTACCAGGAAATATCATGGCCTTTGTAAATGGCAACCACCTGGTCAGGCGGTATTTTTTTTCCAAAAAAATTCATTTGAATGATATGGTCACGAACCGCGTTTGAAACACATACGATCCGGTTTACCCGGGGATGCAGGTGGGTGGTCAAAGAGGCTGGGGAGGCAAAGCTGATATTGCCAACGGTGCCGCGGTAGGTGGCGATTTTGAAGTTCATGCCCCGTGTCGCGATCATTACATTTGAGGCGGCCTTATTGTTGAAACAATACAGAATGTTATACGGATGTTTTTGAAGATGCTGCTTTAAGTATTGAATACCCGATAAACTGAATCGGGTATTTAAAATCAGATCATATGCAGTGATACCGGACCGGGCCAACCGGTCATAATGATTTCCGGTGGGGTTGCAGATGACGCTGATATCCACCCCCGCATTTTTTAACCCGATAAACAATTCTGTTTCCGGCAGATCACTGCGATCGGTGATGCACAAGACTTTGTAATTCATTTCAACCTGTCGGTTTATATTGATATGATGTTGTTGAATGTAATATGGCAGCCGTTAATATGAGATAAACGCTGATATTAATATTGCGGTAAAAAATTGTCTCTGTTACGGCAAAAAGCATGAATGATACAATCAGCATGATACCGGTATAGGCCATGTCTTTTTGCGGGCCATTTTTCCTGACGGCGGAGATGAGCAGGAATAACGGAGATAGAAATACTGCGAGAATCATAAATAGTCCGGTCACGCCATAGGCTGCCATATTGGTGAGATAATTATTGTGGGGGGAATAAAATTTTTCAATTGCCTCAGGGACTTTATTTTGTGCGGCTTTCGCCTCAATAATGTCATTGTATCCGTCTTTCCCGGTGCCGCAGATGGGATGTTCTTTAAACATTTTCCAGGCTTCGGTCCACATGGCAAGCCTTACCACATAGTTGCCGGTTCCTTCACCATTAAAAAATGCTTTTGCCTGGGTAAAACCAGTGCGGAAACGCAGGTCTATTGTTGAGCCGGGCATGAAATAAAGACCCGCAGATAAAAAAGTGACGGCCAGGATAAGGGCAAAGCGTTTACGCCATGGGAACCTGAACGAACCCAGCTGAATGAAAAAAATAATTGCAAGAAACGGAATGGTAATAATCGCCCCTCGGGTGCCGGAAAGAAAACCTGCCAGAATACCGCAGGCAAGGGCCATCACGGGTAAAATAATCAGCGCCG
>JAGGYV010000236.1 GCA_021162325.1 Desulfobacteraceae bacterium
AACTTTTCTGTCATTGCGCGGGAGGCACGACCAAAGCAATCTCTTTATCGACAGGGGATTACTTTGTCGTTCGTTCCTCACTCCGCGTAATGACAAGCAGAATTTAAAGGTTTCCGTTCAGGCACTAGTTAAAAAACAAGAATTTGGTTTCAAAACAAGGCGTATGGTTTTTGAAAACCGGAGCAACCACCTGGTTGTGAGGTTTTGAGAAAACCATACAACGCTGAAGTTTGATGCTTAGGCATTCCAACCGGGTGTTGAAAAACGTTATGGGCGCAGGCCACAGCTAAGATTTGGGCAAGGCAAAATTCGGCGAAAAAGCGGAGTCTATATTTATAAATGAGTATTTTGAGCCGAATTTTAACGCCGTATGGCCAAGCGCAATAGTTTTTCAGCATCCGGTTTAGAAGACGAGGTCTTCGATAAAATATATCAGCTGGTTGAGATTCCTACAGGGACGCACTTCGTGACAATACGCCTTGTAGGTATTCATCTCACTGTCACCGGTTCCCCAGAATTGTTCCGGTTCCGGGTTCAGCCAGATGACCCGGCGGCATTTGGAGCGCATTTCATCTAAGAGCAGTTCACAGGGATTGTGGTAGTTGGTGCGGGCGTCGCCCACAATAATGAGAGTGGTTTTTTTGCTGAGCAGGTTGAGATAATCCCGGTGAAACTGGGTCAGCATTTCGCCGTAATCCGTGTGCGCGTCAAAATTGATATTCGTGTCTGTGATGACTTTTTCAATGGCTTTGTTGACCTCATGCTTTTCAAAAATGTCCGTGATGTTGGTGGGACCTGCAACAAAAGCAAAACTTTTTACATCGGAAAAACAGTCCTGCATGGAATAAATCATGTTCAGCATAAACCGGGCAGCAGACCACACCGACCCGGAGACGTCGCACAGGGTGACGATTTTTGATTTCCGAAGGGGTTTCTGACGGTAGCAGAGTTCAATGGGGACACCTAAGTAGCGCTGGGCGGTTCGCAGTGTTTTTTTGACATCCAGTTTCCCCTTGTTGCGCGAAGCGTACCGGCGGCTCATGATGTCCTTCATTTTGCGGACCAACTGGTCAATGACCGTGCGCATCTGTTCGATTTCTATTTCAGTCAGATTTGAAAACGGCCGTTCCCCAAGACCGGAGTATTGTTTGTCATACATATTGACCTGTTTCAGACCGTCATTGTATGGGCGTGTTTCTTGAGTAAGCATCCGGTTGGCCACTTCCAGGCGTTCGAGCATGTGAGATGCCATTCCCTGGTTTTTCCCGGGTTGGCCGTCGGACTGGTTGTGCCCCTGGAACTGGAGCAGGCGGTTACGGGTCTGGTTGATGCGGAGCATGATTTCCAGACGGCTGGATAACTGACTGAGGTTGGATTTCAATGCTTTGGACGATTCTTCCGCCTGGGTCTCCAGCCGTTGGATTTCCTTTAAATAGGGAATCGGGTCGCCGCCCAGAAAATCGAAAATGGCCTGGTCGATCTCATCTTCACCGGCTTCCCGGCGCATTTGTGCCAATGCAGCACGCATTTCATCTTGTTGGGTGTTTTCCGGATCGAGTTCCGTATCCGGGCGCATGTCATGAAAGAAAAGATTGTATAACCGGTCGAAATCCCTTTGTTCTCTCCGGCTTTTGGCAAAGTTGGCACGCAATGCGGATCGGAACTGGTCTTCATCCAGCACATTGATCAGCTCCATCTGGCGGACGCTGTCAATCACCTCGGCGGTTGATACCCGGAGATCAGATGTCCGGCAGGCAGATACAAAATTTAAAATAAGATTCAGCATTTTATTTCAGAACTTTGTCCATCGAGTCGCGTACCATCTTCGTATCCACCTGATATTTGCAGATCACGTTGATGGTGTCGGAAAGCACTTCCGGAGACAGATCGTTGACCTGAAGCACCATCAGGGCTTTGGCCCAGTCAATGGTTTCTGAAATACAGGGCCGTTTTTTTAGATCCAGGTCACGGATATTATTGATGGTTTCCACCAGCTGGTCGGCCAGTCGTGCCTCAATCCCGGGGATTTTTAACTTAACAATCCGTTTTTCCAGTTCTTTTTCCGGGTAATCAATATAAAGATGGATGCACCGGCGTTTGAGCGCGTCGCTGATGTCCCGGTAATTGTTGGATGTGAGTACCACAATTGGAATCTGCTTGGCTTTCCAGATGCCCAGTTCCGGAATCGACACTTGAAAATCGCCCAGCAATTCAAGTAAAAAAGCTTCAAACTCCGGATCGGATTTGTCAATTTCATCAATTAAAAGAACCACCTGGTCATCCGACGTAATGGCCTGCAGCAGAGGACGTGCCAGCAGAAAACGTTCGGAAAAAAAGGCATTTTCCTGTTCAGCGATTTTTTCCACCGCTTCGGATATGGATGAGGATGCGGAAATCAGGTCATTGATTTTTTCTTTGATCATCTGGGTGTAAAGCAGCTGTTTGGCGTATTCCCATTCATACAGGGCTTTTGCTTCATCCAGGCCTTCATAGCATTGTAGACGGATTTTTTTCAGATTCAGACAGCGGGCAATCGCCCGGGCCAGTTCGGTCTTTCCTGCGCCTGCCGGACCTTCTACCAGAATCGGTTTTTGGGTGGCGGCTGCCAGGTATACAATCGTGGCGATTTCCCGTGACGGGATGTAATCGACACTTTCAAGTTTTTGAGCGACATCTTCAACACTTTCAAACCCGGTCATTGACTATCCTTTCAAAGTTTTTTTGAAGTATTCTATTCGGCATTGCGACTCAATGTCAATGAGCTTGTGAAGGGCCTGGTTAAAATCTGTTGCGGCTGTTGTGAAAACGCCGTGCCCATAGACAATGACGCCGGGACGGTCATGAAGCGCTTTGGGGACATTGTGGCAAAGGCCATATGGGCCGGTGCCCACTTCTCCTGAAACCACGGGTATGGCGCATACATTTCGATCATAGGGACAGAATTTGTGACAGCTCCCCCGGTGTTCGCAGCATTCGACATCGCAATCCATGGAGAGAATCACGGAAAATTTCGGGTGCCCGTGCAAAATAGCCCGGCAGTCGGTTTGTTTGATGATTCCCATGTGGGCGGATAATTCGCTGGAAGCGGTAATTCCCGCACAGGATGATCCGTCAAGGGGGCAGGGGTCGATGCAGTCGGCCAGGTCGTCTAAAAAACTGCCGGTCTGGCTGATGTATAAAATATCATTGGCACAATAGGAAATATTGCCGAAACTTGAATCCACCAGTCCTAAATCCACCACCTGTTTTCCGGCCTGACAAATGGCGTGAAGTAGATCTTTTTCATTGGTAAAAGGACCCCGGGCAAGTTCCGGCGGCCTGGTTTGGATGGGTTCCGGCAGCATGGCCGTTACTGATTCAAATATTTTTCGCTTGTTGTCATCAAGGCTGCCGGATTTCGATTCAAGCAAAAAATCTGAGAAAAATTTTACAAAACATGCAAAACAGACGGAGGAAAACGTGACAAACGGCTGTTCCAGACTGACCGTGCCGTACGTGACGATCCCGTAATTTCTGACAATGGCGGATTTCCGGTGCCGCAGGATCGGGATTAACGCTTCGGCGGTTAAATTATCCGCCACCGGCAGGTCATGGAGAAATGTCCGGGTTTCACAGTCATTGGGCGTTATAGGACCCACTGCGTTCTGTGCCAGATAATCAATGATGGTCCAGTAGGGTTCGGCAGGTTTTGCAAATATCAGCGTATTGATATTCAGATGATCAAACAACGGCGCAAGTGTTTCGCATGCCGGATCATCCGGATGGCTCCAGTCGAGTTTTGCATCCGCAAGACCCAACAGGGCATTCCCACCATCAATCAAGCCGTTATGGACCATTTTGGTCAGGTATGTTTTAAATATATCTTCCATTGTTTTTAAATCAATCCCAACGCTTCAGCCTTTTCCTTGGTCGGCATCCCATCCTCGTCCAGCCCCCGCACCACATAATAGGCCGCCCGGGCCTTTAAGAAGTCTTCCCGGTTGATGGGTTTTGGCGCATTCGTGTCAGTGCAGCTTTCCGGTTGTTCAAAAAACCGTTTCGGCAGGTCGTCGTCTTTTGCAGTAAATCCGTTTTTCGCATTCATGATGCGTTCCTGATAGCAGATGCGTTCGCCAATTTTCATCAGCTCCTGGCCTGAAATCTTTAGGCCGGTGACCGCTGAATATACGTTGGCATATTCTTCGATCGATGCGGCAAAGAAAATAAATTTGCAGACTGTCAATGAATCCGCCATTGCATTGACATCTTCCTGGAGTTTGATAATTTTTGCTTTTCCGGTAAACGTGAACCGGTCCGTGGGAACCGGTTTTCTTAATATCTCATGGCTCACCGGATATGCCCGTAAATGACACCCGCCGCGCGATGCGACTGAATAGGCCAGGGCCATGCCGTATGCGCCCCGGGGATCATAGCCCGGCAGTTCAAGTCTTTTAACTGTCATGGCAGTTTCCGGAAATCCAAAATTTTGAGCAAATTGTGCGGATCCTTGTCCTAGCTGCTCGCCAATGCCTTTTTGGAAAACAATGTCAGAGAGCAGAGCCATGATATTTTCTGTTGCCGGGTGTTTGCCGGTCAGTTCAAAATAGCAGGCCAGGGTGGATGCGGCGCTTATGGTGTCCATGCCGTGGTCATTGCAGAATTGATTGGCCGCCATCACAGTCTCCATGTCCGGGTTGCCGATCAGGGCGGAAAAATGGGACATGGATTCAAATTCCGGGAGCGGGCGGCCGTCAGACGATATTTTTTTGCACCGGATATGACATCCGTGGCAACCGGTGCTTTTCGGCATAAACCGTTTATGAAATGCCGGGGCATTTAAGGCGGCAGCGTGTTCAAATCGGGTTTTTCTAAAATTATGGGTGGGCATCATGTGTCGGGCATCCATGAGATCATAGAGGGCACCGGTGCCGAATCTGGATATGCCGTGATCTCCCATCAGGGCAGGAGATGCGGAAACCAGTCGGAAGATGTCTTTGTCGGCGGTTTTTAATCCAACCGGGTCGGCCACCGGTGTTTTGCCGGTACCTTTGACAGTGATATATTTAATATTTTTTGTAGCCAGATTAAGACCCAACCCCATTCGCCCGGCTGTGTAATGACCGTCAATCATGATGTTGGAATACCGGACACCGTTTTCAGCGGCTGGTCCGATGACGGCTGTGGCGCCTTTATCTTTAAGCATCCGATTCAGTTCGGACACGGTTTGTCCGGCCAGGGCGGTTGCTGAAACAAATCGGATTTTGTCATCAAAAATTTCAATTCCGCACAATTGATCACTACAGCCGGTAATAATGATGCCGTCAAATCCGGTTTTTTTGAGCATGGTGCCGAATGATCCGCCCACGGAGGAATCACCGATGGTGCCGGTCAGGGGAGATCGGGACATGATAGTCATTCTGCCCGAAGTGGGGGATTGGGTGTTGACCAGCGGACCGGTAAAAAAAAGAACCGGCATATCCGGGTCATTATAGGAGAGGGTTATCTGATTTTTCAGGAAATATCCGGCAAGTCCACGGCCGCCGATAAATTTATGATATAATCCCGGGTCCGGTGTATCGAACTCAAAGGATTTCCGGTTCAGGTCAATCCGGAGTATGTTGCCGTGCCATCCAAACATAAGCGTGATTCTTTTTAGTTCACTTTTGATGGCTTCGTAAAAAGTCCAAATTCTTTGTTGCGCTGCATCCGTCGTTTTTTCATAGTACGCTAAGTGCAAATCATCACTCAGGATTTGCGCGCCTTGCCAATTTTTAAAATTGGTGAACTTTTATACTTTGCCATCGGAATCTGATTTTTACGAGTTTGTTACTTTTAACTTTTCCGGTTTGTTAAAAACAATAGAAAGCTCCATTGCTTTTTTAAATGAATCATTATATTCAAAATTCATATTCATTAACATAGTTATCATATTCACGTCACGTGATATTGAATTTTTATTTGTTTTAATAATACACGTATTTATTTGGAGCGATAAAGCTGATGAAAGAGGGCGTATCAAATATAGCGGCAACAGATAACGAGCATTCCAACGGAAAGAAAATGAGCCTCGGTATTTGCCTGGGCGCATCCACCATATCCGTCGTCCAGGTGGAGGCAGACAGTAACGGTGACCAAAGGGGCAGTGCAGGGAAAAATAATGGCACGCGGGTTGTCGACTTTTCGGTTCATTCTCATGGCGGTAATCCAAAGCAGACCATGATGTCTGTGGTAAAAAATCTTGATTTCAGCATATTTGACAAAATTGCGGTCACCGGAAGAAAATTTCAGAAGTTCGTTAACCTGTCCGCCATTTCAGAGCCGGAAGCAGTTGAGTATGCGTTTAAATTCGTAAAACCAAAAGACGTTGCCTGCCCGGCGGTGGTGTCGGCCGGGGGTGAAACCTTCATGACCTATGTGCTGGACGGCAGCGGCCGGATATCCAACGTGCTGACAGGCAATAAATGCGCTTCGGGTACCGGAGAGTTTTTTCTCCAGCAACTTCGACGAATGGACATATCTCTTGAAGATATTGCGGACTGGACCGATACGGAGAATCCGTATCATGTATCGGGCCGATGTTCCGTGTTTTGTAAATCAGACTGCACCCACGCCACCAACAAGGGCATTCCAAAGTCAAGAGTCACGGCCGGACTGTGTGTTATGATGTCGAACAAGATTCTGGAACTTTTAAAAAAAGTGGATCGAAAAAACATCATGGTGACCGGCGGAACCGCATTGAATAAAATGATGATCAGCAACCTGAAGGCTGAAATACCCGGGCTGATTGTTCCCAAGGAAGCCCCATATTTTGAGGCTTTGGGTACGGCGTTGTGGGCACTGGATCACCCGACCGCGCCGTTTCCCGGAAAAGACGCGCTTTTCAGAACGGAAATCGAACCGTTTGAATCTTTGCCGCCCCTGGCGAATTTCAAGGATCAGGTAGAATTTAAAACCATAAAAACAGACACGGTAAGGGACGGAGACAACTGCATTCTTGGCCTGGACGTGGGGTCTACCACCACCAAAGCAGTTCTTTTGCGAAGAGATGACAATGCCATGCTTGCCACCATCTATCTGAGGACCAGCGGAGATCCGGTCGGCGCATCCCGGAAGTGTTATGCGTCGATTCTTGAGCAGGTGACATCCGTGGTTGATCCGGCCGGCATCAAAATTACCGGGCTGGGCGTCTGCGGTTCCGGCCGCCAGATAGCCGGGTTTCATGCCATGACCGACGGTGTCATCAACGAGATTATCGCTCATGCGGCGGCGGCCGTATTTTTTGATGATAAGGTGGATACGATCTTTGAAATCGGCGGCCAGGATGCAAAATATACGTATATTACCAACGGCGTATCTTCCGATTATGCAATGAACGAGGCGTGTTCCGCAGGAACCGGATCATTTCTTGAAGAGTCGGCGCAAGAATCGTTGAATGTTGCCATGGAAGACATAGCCGATATTGCGATGAAAGGCAAAAAACCGCCGAACTTTAACGACCAGTGCGCCGCATTTATCGCCTCAGATATTAAAAATGCAATTCACGAAGGCGTGGCACATGAGGATATTGTCGCGGGACTGGTATATTCCATCTGCATGAATTATACAAACCGTGTCAAAGGGAACCGGCAGGTGGGAGAAAAAATCTTCATGCAGGGCGGCGTGTGCTATAACCATGCCATTCCTCTGGCTATGGCCGCCCTTGTGGGAAAACCGATCGTTGTCCCTCCGGAACCCGGGCTGATGGGCGCTTTTGGCGTCGCCCTTGAGGTGAAGAAACGAATTGAAAACAACCTCATGGAGGAGGGTCTGTTTGACCTTAAAATTCTTGCAGAACGCGAGGTAAAGTATGGTAAATCATTTATATGCGGCGGCGGCAAAGAAAAATGTGACAGAAAATGTCATATTGCCATGATCGAGCTGGAGGGGAGAAAATATCCTTTTGGCGGTGCCTGTAACCGGTATTATAATTTAAGACGCAAGATTGCCTATGACATCAAAACGCTTGATCTGGTAAGATTTCGGCAATCGCTTATTTTTGATAAATATGCGGCCGCACTGCCGGAGCAGACAACACCCAGGGGCCGGGTGTGGATCAACCGAAGTTTTCTGGTGAATACCTATTACCCGCTTTATTCAACTTTTTTTACCGAACTCGGGTATGAAGTTATTTTACCGGATAAGCCGTCCCAGGAAGGGATCGACAGGCGCGGGGCGGCTTTCTGCTATCCCGCGGAATTGGCCCATGGATTTTTTTATTCAATGATCGAGGCAAGTGAGCAACCGGATTTTATATTTCTTCCGCATTTTAAAACCATACCCTGTAGCAGCGAAAATGAAAGCTCTCAATTATGCCCGATTGTCCAGGGTGAAACATTCTTTCTGCAGACCACATTCAGAGACCCGATTGAAAAATTAAAAACAAAGGGTGCCCAAATATTGTCCCCGCTTCTGGATCTCAGGACAGGACTTGATGCCGGAATGGATTCATTTGTTGAGACAGCGGCCACGATGGGCGAATCAAAGAAAAAGGCTGTCAGTGCATTTAAAAAAGCAATAGACACACAAAACGCATGCTTTAAGGAGATGGCGGAAACCGGTAAAAAGGTGATGGCGGATCTGGAATCAGATCCTGATAGAACGGCAATGGTGATATTTGCCAGATCCTATAACGGGTATGTGGAAGAGGCCAACATGGGGATCCCTCACAAACTGGTATCAAGGGGCGTCCAGGTTATTCCCATTGACTTTCTCAGCATAGAGGGTGAAAGTGCTAAAAAGCATATGTACTGGGGTATGGGGCAGCTGATTTTAAAGGCGGCCCGGTTTGTAAAAAAACATCCCCAGCTTTTCGGCACATATATCACCAATTTTTCCTGCGGACCGGATTCATTTCTCATCGGCTATTTCAGAAGCATTATGGGCAAAAAACCCTCTTTGACCCTTGAGCTCGACAGCCATTCAGCGGATGCCGGGATTGAAACACGGATAGAGGCGTATCTGGATATTGTGGCGACATTCCGGCAGCTCGAAGAACAGGAAAGTATCCCGGACAGAGTAATCCCGTACAGGGCATCAGGGATTTCTCTTGAAAACGGTGTCCCGATGGTGGTCACATCATCCGGAAAAACCATTCCCATGACGGATCCGGCCATCACGGTCCTTTTCCCGTCAGTGGGCCTGTTTGCAACGGAATCCCTGGGTGCTGTCTTTAAATCAAAAGGGTATAACACGTTTGTTCATCCGCCTTCCGACGACGCGATTCTGAAGCTCGGCCGGGCCAACACGAGCTGCAAAGAATGTTTGCCGCTCTTACTGACCACCGGATCATTGCTGAATTATATTCAAAATCATAAAAAGGACGGCGAAATCGTTGTTTATTTTATGCCCACCGGTTCGGGGCCGTGCCGGTTCGGACAGTACTACGTTTTTATGGAAGATTTGCTCAAAAGATTGAATATCCCGGATGTGGCGCTGCTATCCCTTTCATCTGAAAATAGTTATGCGGGGCTTGGAAATGATTTTCAGATAAAGGCCTGGTGGGCGGTTATTGTATCAGACGTCATGGAAGACATCCGTTCCATGATTCTCGCCAATGCCAAGGATGTTAACGAAGCAATGGGCCTGCTTGAAAAAGAATGGGCCATGATAATCAAATCTCTTGAAACAGAAAATTTTGCGGGGCTGGAAAATCAGCTGCTGAAAACGAGCTGGAATCTGGGTGAAATTCCCATGAAACGGCCGCAGGAAGAAGTGCCGGTGATCTCTCTTTCCGGGGAGATGTTTGTTCGGAGGGACGGGATTTCCCGCAGGTATCTGACCGAAGTTCTGGCGAAGAGAGGGTTTGCGACAATCTGTGCGCCCATCGCGGAATGGATGATTTATTCGGACTACCTGGTGGATAAAAAACTGGTCTACATGTCCATGACGCTTCTGGAAAAACTGGGCTTTATGATAAAAAAAAGAGTCATGGCAAAACATGAAAAACGCCTGAAGGCTTTGTTGCGAAAATCAGGTCTTGTTCATGCGGAGATGGTGGATATGGATACCATCATTGATACCGCCCGGCCCTATGTTTCACCCAACCTGACGGGTGAAGTGGTCCTTACTGTGGGAAGCGCTATTGCCGAAATCGTAAACCAGGCATGCGGTGTCATTGCCATCGGGCCTTTTGGGTGCATGCCGAACCGGATATCCGAGGCGATATTAAACGAGACCATGAACCGGAAGGACAAGCTTAAAACCGCCCCGCAAGACACGCGGCTTAAGTCGATTCTTGAGGATGTTGAGGAACTTCCTTTTCTGGCGATTGAAAGTGACGGGTCGCCATTTCCCCAGTTGATTCTTGCAAAGCTCGAAGCCTTTTGTTTGCGGGCGGAACGATTGCATCACCGGATGATGCGACATTGACATTTAAAGGGTCGCAATTACACATAATCATAATTTTTATACGCCAATTGTTTTGTTTTTTTGGAAAAAATGGCGTATAGATAAAATTTATCTGAAACATGTGATTCCACAGAACGGTATAAGGAGACGTGACATGCAGCAATGCTCACCGGTCAAGCTGGTTTTTTTATTTATAGCGGCCGTTTTTCTCTTTTCCTGCAGCTCATCAATTCCCCGGCCGACCCCCGATTTTCCTGAAGCGGCATTAAACCCGATTGATGAAGTCAACAAGATAGAAAATGAAATTATCATTGCCAGGCAAAGCCAAATAGATGTTTTGTCTCCCGATATATTTGCCCGGGCGGAAAATTCATTTTTAAAAGCCAAAGCCGAAGCTGAAGAAGGCAGTGACATATCGGTGGTATCCGAGCATACGGATACGGCTCGGGATTATCTTCAAACAGCTGAAAAAAATGCTGCAGTGGCCCACACCATCCTGGCTCAGGTGATCGAAAGCCGAAATATGGCACGAGTCGCCGGTGCCACCAAGCTGGGGAAAAACTATCAAAATGTTGAAGAACAATTTTTAACACTGACCCGTTCCATTGAAAAGAACAATATTCATTATTCTCAAAAAAATGCGCCGGACGTTAATGAACTATACAAAAAGCTCGAATTACGGGCAATTAAAATTGAAACGATCGGTGAAGTCAGAGCCATACTGAATAAAGCGGAAGATGACGATGTCACCCAGTACGCCCCGGATTCGTTTGCACTGGCAAAAAAACTGCTAAATAAAACAGATGCCTTTATTTCTGAAAATCCTTATGCCAAGGAAGAAATGTATAAAATGGCCTGCAATAACCTGTTTATGGCCAGGCGCGCCCTTGCCATCGCGGATCAATGCAAAACCATTAAATCCATGCCGCCGGAAGAAATTGCGTTTTACGTGGAAGATACGTTAGGACTTTTTACCAGCAAACTCGGGGCACCAGACATGCGGGACCAGAAATTTTATATTCAGGTGAATAATATTGAAGAATCCATTCAGTCCCTTCAGAACGACCACCAATTCATGTCGGAACAATTAAAAACAAAACGCACTGAAACTGAGACCATGCAGACGGCGTATGATCAGCACGTAGACGAACTCAACCAGAAAATTGCTTTTCTGGAGGGGAAAACCAAAGAGGAACAGGTCGCCAATGAACAACTGATAGCAAGACAAAGGGCCATGGAACAAAAACTGGCCGCAGAAAGACAGTTTAACCAACTATTTACCGAAGTTCAGAATTATTTTGCGGCAGATGAGGCAGATGTCTATAAAAAAGGCAATCAACTGGTGATCCGATTAAAGGGCATCCAGTTCCCTGTGGGGCAGGCGATTATCATGCCGCATAATTATCATC
>JAGGYV010000010.1 GCA_021162325.1 Desulfobacteraceae bacterium
CGTTTGTGTTTATAAAATGGAGACGGGATTCGGTTTTTTCCACAAAGAGGCCCTTGATAATCAGGTGGGGCTTTCCGCAACCGATGAGCAACGAAACTGGCTGGATGAACCGAGCGATTTTATAGTTGATCTTACTGACAGACCGGAAAAATATTGCAATTCTGAACCCCGGCTGCCCAAGCCCATGCTGCTTATGATAGACCGCGTGACCGGATTCTGGCCTGAAGGTGGCAAAAAAGCGCTTGGCCGACTCAGGGCTGAAAAAACCGTTGATATGAGTGAGTGGTTTTTTAAGGCCCATTTCTTTCATGATCCGGTTCAACCCGGCTCTCTTGGCGTTGAAGCCATGGTTCAGACACTGCAATTTTTCATGATCCACAAAGATATGCACAAAGGCATAAAAAATGCCTGTTTTGAGCCCATCGCCTTAGACCATCCGATCACCTGGAAATACAGGGGCCAGGTGACCCCTTCCGCAAAAAGGATCTCCATAGAGATGGAAATCACAGACACGGGCCGAGACGAAAGGGGTGCTTTTGCTGTAGCTGAAGCATGGTTATGGGCGGACAACTTAAAAATTTTCCATGTCAAAGATCTATGCATGTACATTGTGGAGACAAGCCCTGACGCATATGCGAACGCAAATGCGAACGCAAATGCGAACGCAAATGCGAGGTTGAAAAATAATAATGATGCAGAAGATGATGGTGGTGACCTTGAAGTCCCCCAGGATCTAAAAAAAATAGACCTGAAAAAAACAGACCAAATAGCAAAAAATCCAATAATAAAAGAAGTCGTAAAGGAAATTGAGAATTCCACGCATCTAACGGATGTTGACCCGGCATTCATTCACATTTCCAAAGACAAAAAAACGGCTGTTTGTGACTTCATGCCCCTGTCCCTTTTTCCGATTAATATTTTAAAACAACAGAACAATCAGCAGGAAATTCAGGTGGGAGAACCTGCGCTTGATTTTGACAAAATTTTTGAATATGGACGAAATTTATTTAACATCGGGCCCTGGTTATTCGAAAACATCACCCGCAGCCTTTGGGAACGCTTTGTAAGATATGTCATTATTGAAGACCCGATCGCCTTTGAAAAGGTGCGTCATCGCAGCCTCCTTTATCTCGGCAACCACCAGATACAGGTGGAATCCATGCTGTTTCCTTTGCTGGCCCAGGTATTAACCCAGCGCCGCATCGTCACCATCGCGGATGCCGATCACAAAACCGGTTGGATCGGATCGTTAAACGACATTGTGTACTCCTACCCGGGGATTAATTATCCAAACAACATTGTATACTTCAATCAAAACGACAGGAAATCCCTGTTCAATATCATTGATCAGTTTAAAGAACAGGTTAAAAATGAAGGGATCTCTGTTTTTCTGCACACCGAAGGCAAGTTGGGCCTGACCTGCAGAAATCCCGTGAAAATATTAAGTTCAGTTTTTATCGATATGGCGATTGAATCTGATCTTCCCATCGTGCCGGTCAGATTTAAGGGCGGACTCCCGGTTAAAAAACTTGAAAACACCCTTGATTTTCCTGTAGGCTATGGCAAACAGGATTATTATATCGGCACGCCGATTCTGCCTGAAACACTCAAAGCATTAGATTATGCAGATCGCCGAAAAATGGTCATCAACGCCATTAATACCCTTGGGGGCTCCAGTAAACATGAGACCCCTGCCAAACCAGCCCCGGATTTCATCAAGGCTGTTGACGCATGGAAAAAGCAAACCCACACAACCGAGGTTAAATCTGTTCTATTTAAAGCGCTTGACATGTTAACCGAAATCCCTGAAAAAAAGACGCACAAAAGTTTGCTGAAACGCGGTCATGGTGATGCTGAAACAATAAAATTTAAAGACGATGATAAGGACCGCTGGCTAAAAAAATTGGCCGACTGGTTGTTTAATTAGGGCTCGCGTAAAAATAACTTCACATTTTATTGAGCGAACCCTTAGCGTGAGAGATAATAATTTCCTTTTTACACCTCAAGGTTGTCTGACTTCTGAAAATGATTGCAATAATTAAAATAATTGCGTAAAAAAATCATAATTCAAAAGGGAAAAAGAAATCGTAGGGTCGGCATGGTGGCCGACCCTACGATGCTGATAACATCCGGTCGTTTCTGTACAAAATAAGAAAAAACTTCGTAATTCGACATTCCCTGTTCAATATTCGACATTAAATTAGTATATTGAATGGCTAAATGCCATTATCGCAATGATGTAATTTTTTTGTATTGCACCCATATTAAGGAATTCCCAATGACGGACACTCCCCCGAATAAACCGGACAAACAATCATCAATGAATGACACGGACAAATCGAATCTTTCTTTGATGAATAGGGATATCAAAGAGCAGTTACTGATCAAGGACCGCGCCATTGCATCATCTATCCATGGTATCGGAATCACTGATCTGGAAGGAAACATTATATATGTCAACGACGCCGCTCTGCGTATGTGGGGCGCTAATGACCCTTCTGAAATTATCGGACAATCAGCCTTAGAATTTGCCAAATCCCAGGACGAAGCCTTCCTGATTATGCTTGAAGTCTTAGAAAAAGGTAGCTGGGAAGGGGAAATTGAAGGGTTCAAAAAAGATGGCACACCTGCCGTTATCCATATGGCCGCAAACATCGTCTACAATAAAAAAGGTGAACCCATTTGCGGCATGGACTCATTTATTGATATTACTGACCGCAAAAGAATGGAAGAAGAGTTGCGCATCAAGGATTTTGCTATCGAGTCTTCAACAACTGCCATTATACTTGGAGATCTGGAGGGGAATATTACTTATGTCAACAAAACCTTCTATGAGGACTGGGGCGCTGAAAACCCTTCTGAAATTATTGGTAAATCTTTCCTGGATTTAGCTTTGTCCCGTGAACAAGCCGAGCGAATCATGACTGAGGTTTTGGAAAACGGCAGTTGGGAAGGCGAAGTCGAAGGAGCCAGAAAAGACGGCTCGATGATTATTCTCCAACTGTCAGCGAACATCGTCTATAATGACAAAGACGAGCCTATCTGCCTCATGAGCGCCATGCTTGACATTACTGATCGGAAAAAAATGGAAGAAGAACTCCGCATCAAAGATTTTGCCATTGCATCGTCAATTCAGGGCATCGGGCTCGGCGATCTGGAAGGAAATATCACTTATGTCAACGATGCTGCCTTGCGCATGTGGGGGGCTGATGATCCTTCCGAAATTCTGGGCCGATCTTCACTGGAGCTTGCCAGGGACACGAAAACAGCGGAAAAAATCATGCTGGCAATACTGGAAAACGGCAGCTGGGAAGGGGAAATCGAAGGGTTCAAAAAAGACGGTACACCGTCGACTATTCATCTGGCGGCGAACATCGTGTACAATGAAAAAGGCGACCCCATATGCACCATGGACTCCTTTATTGATATTACCGACCGCAAAAAAATGGAAGAAGAACTCCGCATTAAGGATTTCGCTGTTTCATCGTCCATACAAGGAATTATTATTGGAGATCTTATGGGGAATATCACCTATGTCAATGATGCATTTCTTGAAATGTGGGGGAGCGACGATGATTCAGAAATTATTGGAAAAGCGGCTATCAGTTTTGCTAAAGATCAGAAAAAAGCTGAAAAAGCATTTGAAAAGGTGCTGGATTATGGTAGCTGGAACGATGAAATCGAAATCATTATTGAAAATGGTTCAATTCTTACTCTACTCCTTTCTGCAAACCTTGTCACCTCCGACAAAGACAATATTCCGATCTGTATGATGGCATCGTTCGTGGACATCACAGACCGGAAAAACGCCGAAAAAAAACTGGAAAGAGTCAATGAAGAACTGGAAATAAGAGTGGCCGAACGGACCCGGGAACTGGTTGTGGCAAATGAACGAATGATGAAAGAAATCGAAGAACGTAAACAGATCGAGTTGTCTTTAAGACAAAAAGAAGAAGAATTAAAACAACAGTCATTAAATCTTCAGGAAACCAACACCGCTTTAAAAATTCTACTTAAACAGCGCGGGCAGGACAAGGAAGATCTTGAAGACAAAGTGCTGGCGAATGCTAA
>JAGGYV010000045.1 GCA_021162325.1 Desulfobacteraceae bacterium
CGGCTGCTTCCGGCCGTCTTTTTTCTAAAATCCCGGGCCGACTGTGACCATGCCCTGATGCTCAGTGCCATGGGCACGAACGAGGAAAGTCCGGACCGAAAAGAGCTGCGGCACTGCCGTATTGACGAGTTGATCGCCGCATCCCCCCATGTGGTCGGGCACAAGCAAATGCATTATTTAAAAGAATATGCCGTCGGTGCCCATCACAGCGGACAATTGCCCATCTGGAAACTGATTATTGAAACCCTGATGACCGAAGGCCTGCTCAATGCCGTGTTCGCCACATCAACGGTGGCGGCAGGGGTCAATTTCCCGGCCCGGACCATTCTTTTCCTGAACTCCGACCGGTTTAACGGCCGGGAGTTCATGCCGCTCAGTGCTACCGAGTTTCACCAGATGACCGGCCGCGCTGGCAGGAGAGGAATGGACAACATCGGATTTGGTGTGGTCATCCCCGGCAGATTCATGGATCTCCGGTTAGTGGAAAAATTATTTAACGCACCACCCACAGGGGTTTACAGCCAGATCAAAATCAATTTTTCCATGGTTCTCAATCTCCTGCTTTCCCATACGCCGGAACAGATCAAGAAACTGCTGGATAAATCCTTTGCCGCCTATTTAATGACAAACAAAGACAAACAATCCCGAAATGAAAATTTAAATCATATTAATACGGATGTTCTCTGGCAGGATTTCATCGACCATCTTGACTTTTTAAAGAAAAAAGAGTATGTTGCGAATGACAACAAATTAACGGACGATGGCCAGTGGACTTCTCAACTCCGCATTGATCATCCGCTTATGGTTGCCGAAGGATTTCGCAAAGATCTGTTCCCAAAAACGAATCCGGAATTTTTAGCGGCCATTATGGCCTCTTTTGTCAATGAACGGGAAACCGATGATGACGCCATCGACACCTCAATGATCCCCAAAGCTTTGTTTAAACTTTTTAAAAAAATTGGCACCCGCCTTCAGCCCTATGCAAAAGAGATGTCCGAAAACGGGTTTGAATCGCCAACACTTTATTTTCTGCCGGCAATGACGCTCTATTTATGGGCCAGGGGGGCGCCGTGGGAGGAAGTCGTATCGATTTCAAAAATGGCAGAGGGCAATCTTGCCATGCTGATTTTCAGAACCGCCGACAACCTCAGGCATATTAGAAATCTCGGCCGATTTTTTCCGGAAGCGGCTGAAACATCGGGCCGGGCAATTGACTTGATCTTAAGGGACCCTGTAATATCAACGTATGAACTTTGACAGGACTGAATGGAAATTCTAAATTGGGCGTCCATATCTCTTAGTATTTTCTTATCCTTAACCACTTCCGGTCATGCGCTGTTAAACCAGCGAACCCCGTCATCCGCATTGGGGTGGGTGGCGGTTTGCCTGATGTTTCCGTTTGGCGGTCCGATCTTTTATTTCCTGTTCGGCATCAACCGGATAAAAACACGGGCCAAAAAATTAGATCACAAGCATCAGGCCATGCAAACCATCCCGGGTGATTACAGAAATGCAGTCAATCTTGCGTCTGTTACCTCCTCGGGACTAAACCTGCCCCGATCCTATGTACAGATCGCCAGAATTTCAGATACAGTCAGTGACTTTCCCATGGTTGCCGGGAACCAGGTCGATCCTTTGCATAACGGCGAGGCGGCCTACCCGGCCATGCTGCAAACCATTAATTCCGCGGCCAGAACTCTCTACCTGACGTCTTATATCTTTGACACTTCCAAAACCGGAAAACTTTTTATTGATGCACTGGACCGGGCGGTTCAGCGGGGGGTGGATACACGCGTCATTATCGATGGTTTCGGAGAACTATACTCCCTGACCCGGGCAAGCAAAAAACTGATAAAAAAGGGCGTGAAAGTGGCACGATTCCTCCCCCCACGCCTTTTCCTGCCGACGATTCATATAAACCTTCGCAATCACAGAAAAATAATCGTTGCTGACGGCCAAATCGGATACACTGGCGGCATGAATATCAGTGACCGCCATTTGGCGGAAAACATAAAAAACCCGTTCCGTTGCCTTGATATGCATTTCAGGCTCAAGGGCCCCATTGTCATGCAACTGGAGCAGACTTTTCTTGAGGACTGGGCATTCTGTACCGGTGAACAAATTGAACCGACCCTGTCTCTTCCTGTAAAAACCTCGACGGCTGTCTGCCGGGTTATCACCGATGGTCCCAATGAAGACATGGACACCTTGTCCACCATCCTGATCGGGGCGATATCATCCGCCCGTGAGCGAATTTTAATCATGACGCCCTATTTTTTACCGTCTCTGGAAATGATCTCCGCCCTTCAGACTGCGGCCCTGAGGGGGGTTGACGTAAATATTGTCCTCCCGTCAAAAAACAATCTGCCCTATGTCAAATGGGCCGGCACCAACATGCTCCAGGACCTGCTTTTCCGGGGCGTTAAAATTTTTTACCAGCCGCCGCCGTTTGTTCACACCAAACTGTTTGTCATGGACGATCAGTATTCACAAATCGGCTCCGCGAACCTGGATCCGAGAAGCCTTCGATTAAACTTTGAGCTCACAGTTGAAATATATGACCGACAATTCGCAAATACCCTTTCAGACCATATTCAGGAAAAAATAAAACAATCCGATCAGATTACCCTTGAATCCATTATAAATCGTCCTTTTCTAATTAAATTAAGAGATGCGCTGATGTGGCTTTTTTCTCCATACCTGTGATAAGCTTTTTACGCTACATCTTGTGCTAATCACGATAATAAAAAAACAAGCATCGTTACACAAAGTTATCGATAGTCCGCGCTTCAGAAACAATCTGCATTACTGTCGGTTTGGTCACTAATCTGAAATAAATGGATTCTTCAAATATTCAGACAATTCAAAACATTCTTCTTAATCATGCCTTGACTTTCAAAACAAATGTAATTACAATGTATAATTATTGGAAGGAGGTATTTCATGAGAGCACGTGTTATTAAAATTGGAAATTCAAAAGGCTTACGTATCCCAAAGCCTATACTTGAGCAAACAGGAATCATGGATGATGTTGAAATAGAAGTTGAAAAAAATCAA
>JAGGYV010000235.1 GCA_021162325.1 Desulfobacteraceae bacterium
ATAAATAACTTTAAAAAAAGTTAAAAAGCGTTCATGAACGGCCGAGTTTTTTGCCCGGCAAGTGATGTATTTTGTTATGTTTTATAGTAGGGTGGATTAGCGCGTCAGCGCGTAATCCACCAAAAAAAGAATTTTGTCAAACCGATCCATGAAATTTGTCGGATTACGCGCTGACGCGCTAATCCGACCTACGATTTAGCCCACCGTCCATTATGAAGTTACATAGAAGTTTGTAACTTCTCAATACACCCGGGCCATAGCACAATACATGGGACGCCCGGATTTTTTGAGAACATACAAAAGTTTCACCAATCGCATAAAATTTGGCAAGGCGTAATGGTTTTTCAGGCCCGTTTTTTATTCACTAAAACCATCAGCGCCGGAGCAATAAAATAATCCGATGCAAGGGCCATAATAATGGTAAATCCGGTGAGAAATCCAAAACGGACAATATTCTGCATACTGGCAAACATGTAGATGAAAAAACCGACGGAAAGGACGACCGAGGTCACAAGCATGGCTCTTCCCGTGCTGTGCAGTGTCTCAAAAACCGCTTTTTTCGGGTCCCCGGACTGCTCATAATATCGCCGGAAATTGTGCATGAAATGGATGGTGTCATCCACGGCCAGCCCGATGGCAATACTGGCCACCATCATGGTGAACAGATCCATGGGGAATCCGAACCAGCCGATGACGCCCAGCATCATGATGATGGGCACCAGGTTGGGGATCATGCTGAGCAGGCCGATCCGGATGCGGCCGATCAGGAGGATCATCATCAGCGTAATGACCGCCAGAGCGATCAGGTAGCTTTCCGCCATGCTTGTGGTGGTGTTGTTGAATGTTTTTGCAAGCAGGGCAACCAGTCCGGTGATCTGAAAGTCAATATCCGCAAAATTTTTATTCAGGTAATCGGTGATTTCTTTTTCCACCGGATCAAATAACATACCATCCACAAAGGGGACCTTCAGCGTCAGCCGGGCCATGGAAAACTGGCTGTCCACAAAATCTTCCAGGTCATCCGAACCACTGTTTTCAAAAAGTAATAATTCCTGCGCCACCAGCGGTTTGTTTTGCGGAATGGTATAGGCTGCCGGGTCATTCCCATTTAATGCCTGGTTGATCTCCTTTAAAAGTGTGGTGACTGACCAGGCTTTCCCAATAAAAAATTCCTGATTTGATATTTTTATAAATTCATTGCCGGCAGTTTCAATCCGGTTCAGCAGTTCCGGTTCATAGAGGCCATTTTCCCGGTTGGTTTTGAATAAAATTTCCATGCTGAGGGAGCCGTTGAGTTCTTTGTCGATTTTCTCAGTGGCTACCCGGATCTCATTGGTCTCCGGCAGCCATTTTAACGGATAATGGGAAAACTGGATGGAAAAGATGCCGATAAAAGCAATGGACGTGATACAGAAGCTGACAAAGAGAATTTTTTTGGGGTGAGTGGTGGAAAAATGGCCGATGCTTTCCAGTATCGTATCCATGATCCGATTGTTCTTTCGCAGGGATTCTGTTTTTTTGCTGCTTAACGGGATAATGGCTATTAGTGCAGGCAGTAAAACGATGGTATAGATAAAAGCCAGTAAGATGCCGGCGCCCGCGAATATTCCGAGTTCAGCCACCGGCGCCACAGATGCGTTGGCAAAAGAAATTAACCCGGCAGCAGTGGTCATGTTAGTCATCATGACTGCCAGGCCGGAATGTCCGATGGTATATACGATGGATTCTTCCTTGTTTTTTGTCTTTCGCAGACGGTGAAAGAAAATCGATAGAATATGAACAGAGGACCCAACGCCAACCGCCAGAATGAATGAGGGTAGGATTTCCGTCGGTATTTTGATGGGAACGCCGAAAATTGCCATCAGGCTGATGGTTGACAGCAGCGAAAGGATAACGATCAGCATCGGCAGGACCATTCCTGAAATTCTGCGGAACATGATATATAACAGAATGGATACGGTCAAAACAGCCAGCAGCATAAATTTAGACATGTCCGACATCATGGCTTCTTTTAAAAAATGTACCACCGCCGGGGAACCGGCTATATAAATGGGAAGATCATCGGATTGATACTTTTTAACAATGTTTTCAACAGCTTGTACCACTTCCGTGTTTTCCTCGTCGGTCAGGTATTTTCTTTTCTTATCGGCAGGCACCTGGATGGTGTCATCAAAATCTTCAAATCCCTCCATGATCTCATTTTCCGGGCCCGTAGACGAATGGCTCTGGGTTTGGATAATAATCGTGGTAAAGGTTCCGTCTTTTGATATCAGCATGTTCTCATACATGGGGTTGGACATGGCGCGTTGTTTGATTGCCTGAAGCTGTTCTTTGTTTTCCGGCCAGTTTTCCAGAAGATCTTCAACAATTAAAAGATCCTCTTCTCCCCTGGTGTTTCGGGCGTTGATCAGGCTGGTGATATCGTCAAGATACGGGATATTTTCTTCCAAATCCGTGTGCAGTTTTTGCAGGGTTTTTAGAAAATTGATATCAAATACCTGTTGTGGCTTAAGGGCGACGATAACCACTTCATCACGACCGAACTGGTCCCTGAAATCGTTGTAAGTCAACAGGGCCGGGTCTGTTTTGTGTAAAAACGATTCTGTTGAAGTGTCAATCACGATTGTCGGCAGCTGGGACAGCAGGGCGCCGATGGCAACGATCATAATGAAAAGAGTTTTAAACCGATGATGATAAATGGTTCGGGCAAATGCAGCGAATTGATGTTCGATCCGGTTTCGAATGTTGGTCATGGTCAATTCCTTTTTACTTAGCCATCTGGGCTACTTTTTACGAGTTTATTTTTTTGGATAATGCTCTGAAAATCAGGGATTCAATTTCTTGAGCAATATCGTCCGGCCATTGGCTGATGATATTTCCCGGTCCCAGTATATTGATTTGATGATGGATTAATGCTCCCATTTGTTTAAGAAAAATTAACGGGCTGACGAGCATGAAGTAAATAATAAAAGACGATGCCGGGTGAAACTCATTTGTTTCAACCCCTTGCTTTAAAATTTGCGCCAGTATTTCTATAATGGAAGTCAGCGAATGAACGACTTCAACCGGGAGGTTCTTCCCGCCGGAAGCTGTTTCCCGAAGCATGATCGGGGGGATTTGTGGGTTTTCCCGTATTGTTTCTGAAACAGTTTGAATATAAATGCGCAGGTTTTCAGCGGGCAGTTTATCCCAGGCGATGTTTTTTTCCATAACCGATGCAAGGTTACCGAATGTCGAATTGAGCACAGCGGTATAAAGGGATTCTTTATCCCCGATATGGTAATAAATCATTGCCTTGTTGATTTTTGCCTGTCTGGCGATTTCATCCACACGGGCACCGGCAAATCCTTTGTCTGCAAATTCTTTTATTGCGGATGCAAGTATTCGGTCATAAATGCCGGATTTATCCTTTTTTGATTTTGTTTTTACCATTCAATTTCTCATGTTTTATATTTATTTTGATGAATATGTATTGCTTGAACGGTGAATTATAGTTTACTGTTTGGTTTAACCAACTGGTTAGTTAAATAAATGGTCCGGACAAATTTGTCAAATCTTTTTTTCAAACAACAGGGTAGCCAGAATCAGCAGTAGCGGTACAATCTGAGGCCGTTTGTTTTTTTAAGAAAGAAAAAGGGGTAGCATCTTAATAAGTCCGGGCATTACACTCTGGATTCCCGCCTTCGCGGGAATCCAGTAACGTTTCACAATGTAAAGCGTGCCCGAATTTTTTGAGAAGATACAAAAAGGGGTTTTAAAGGATAGGAAATCAGGTTAATATGAATAAAATTGATAATTTTAAACGTGACTTGAGTGAAGCAGATAGTTAGTGGTTGAACGGAAAGTCTCGCAATGATGAATATCCTGTCATTGCGAGCCACGCCGTTTGCGTTGCAGGGACGGCTACGACTGAAGCAATCTCCTTATCGACAGGGGATTACTTTGTCGTTCGTTCCTCACTCCGCGTAATGACAACCAGGATTTAGAGGTTTCCGTTCACGCACTAGTTAAATTTTTTTGATTTTACGGCAGGGAGAAAAAAAATGAAAATAGTTATTCGCGGAATCGTTTATACGGCGCTGGCAGGTTTTATGGTTTTTTTATCCGGTTGCAAAAGTTCGAATATCGGCATCGAGAACAACGCACTGAAGCCTTGCCCGGGGTCCCCCAATTGTGTATCATCAATGGAAAAAGACTCCTCTCATCATGTCGAACCGTTCCGGTATGAGGGGACTGCGAAAGCCGCTAAAAAGAAATTGATTTCAATCATTGAATCAACAAAACGGGCGCAGATTATCACATCCGAAAGCAACTATATTCATGCGGAATTTACGTCCCTGATATTCCGGTTTGTCGATGATGTGGAATTTTATTTTGATGACCCGGAATCGATCATCCACGTCCGGTCTGAATCACGGGTGGGGTATTCGGATTTTGGGGCCAACCGGAAACGGATTGAAGAAATCCGGCAGCAGTTTGATAATTAAAAAGGTATTATGAATACGGATACAGAACTTCAGGATTTTTCGCATCCTGAGTTAAACGTACAGGTAACCGCCATTGGCGGTAGTTATTTTATAATAAAGGAAGCCCGGCTGTCCTTAAATGGCGAGGATATATTGTACCTGGTCGGTACGGCGATTTTTGATACCACCTGCTGCGGTACTGGTGGATGTGCCTATGCCCTGGTGCCGGGTGTTATTCGGGAATGGCAGTATAAAACAGATGCAAACGGCCGTCCGGTCTCGCAGGTTCGGCCTGTTTTTGAAGAGCGGACAAGAAAAAAAATAAGGGAAATGCTTTTTAAAAATGAATCCGTTCATCAGGTTAATTTTATGTGATTGCCCCTTTTGGAAAACAAAGATAGCGCGTTTGGCAATCTTTAATTATTAAAAATGAATAATTAGCAGTGCCTGAATGAAAGCCTTAAATTTCGGCTGTCATTACGAGAAGTGAGGAACGAACGACGAAGTAATCCCCTATCCTTTATGGGATTGCTTTGGTCGTGCCTCCCGCGCAATGACAGAAAAGTTGTCGTTGTGGGAGTTTCCGTTCAACGACTAATTAATAATTAAAAATGACATCGCACAGCGATACAATAAATTTTCATTTTTCACTTTTCACTTTTCAATTTAATTATCTGGAGATCTGATGAAGAACAAAAACGCTACTATTTCAGGGATGTCCCTGAAAAACATGGTTTTTATTTCCCTGGTTTCCGTCGGGCTGTTTTGCCTGCTCTTTATATATGATGAATATACTGATTTTTTAGATCAATCAGCATCATTGCGGGAAGAATATGTCGTATCTAAAAAGGATAAACTCAGAGACCATGTGACTGAAGTCGCAAATTATATCCAGCACATGAATAACCAGACCGACGAAAGATTGAAAAATTCTATCAGGGAACGTGTTTATGAGTCTATTCAGATAGCCGATAGCATCTATCAGCAAAACCGGGCATCTAAATCTTTAGATGAGATCAAAAAAATGATTAAAGACACCCTCCGGCCCATCCGGTTTAATAACGGACGCGGATATTATTTTGCGGTGTCAATGGACGGGGTGGAGCAATTGTATCCGGTTCGGCCGGAACTGGAAGGAAAAAACCTGATGGATTTGCAGGATTCGCACGGCAATTTTGTTATTCGCGATGAAATCAATATGATCAAAAAATCCAAAGAAGGATTTATCACAGACTTCTGGCCCAAACCGGATAAAGCGCCTGGCGTTGCGTATCCGAAAATATCGTTTGTTAAATATTTTAAACCTTTGGACTGGTATTTCGGGACCGGGGAATATCTTGATGATGTAAAAATGCAAATCCAGGAAGAAGTACTTAATTACATCAAAGACATCCGGTTTCACGAAGACGGGTATTTTTTTGCGAGCACGTATCACGGGGAACCGCTGTTTTCAAACGGCAAAATCACAAAAGGCGCCCAAAGCATCAGGGATCTGACCGACCCCAATGGGGTGAAGATATTTGCTGAATACCAAAAAGCCGTCGAAAATCCGGATGGTGGGTTTATTTACTATTTGTGGCACAAGTTGAATGTGGCAACGCCTTCCCCGAAAATTTCTTTTGTTCTTGGCATACCTGACTGGGAATGGATTGTCGGTGCCGGCAGCTATTTAGACACCATTGAAGCGATAATTTTACAAAACAAGGCGGCCTTAAAGGCGGATCTGATAAATAACATTCTGAAAAGTTTACTGATTCTTTTTTCCTTGCTTCTCCTGTGCCTTTTTTGGGCCAGGCATGTTTCCAATAAAATTCAAGACGGTATCACCTCTTTTTCGTCTTTTTTCAAAAAAGCGGCCACGGATTTTGTTGCCATTAATCCGGATGAGTTGGATTTTTCCGAATTTGCCGAAATCGCAACTTCGGCCAACAAGATGTTGAATAGTCGTACACATGCCGAGGCGGCGTTGCGGGAGAGTGAGGAAAAATACCGTCTGCTTTTTATAAACTCAAATGATGTGATTTACTCCCTTGATCCTGAGTTTAAGCTTCTCACCGTATCTCCTTCGGTTGAAAAAATGCTGGGATATGCGCCGGATGAATTAATCGGCAGATCCCTGCCGGATATAAATATACTGGAATCGGCGTATCTTGAACAGGCTTTTTTGGACACAACCCGGGTATTGTCTGGAGAAACCATTGTGTCGTCCATGTACGCGTTTACAACAAAGGATGGAACCCGGAAATTCGCTGATGTCAGCGGCGCGCCGCTATATCATGACAATAAAATTATTGCCATGATTTCCATTGCCAGGGATATCACCGAGCGCAGGCAGGCCGAAGCAGCAATTCAAAAAAGCGAACAACTCCTGACAAGTTTATTTGAAAGCATACAGGACGGCATCAGCATTCTGAATCCGGATTTGACAATTCGTCATGTCAACAGCGTGATGAACCAGTGGTATTCGAAAAGTCTGCCCCTGGAAGGGAAACGATGCTATGAATGCTATCACAATGTCGACAAACCATGTAATCCCTGCCCGTCCCTGCGGTGCCTGAAATCCGGCAAAACAGAGTGGAATGTGGTGCCCGGGCTTGCAGGATCTTCGACCGAGTGGATTGAGCTTTACAGTTATCCGATTAAAGATGCCGAATCAGGTGAAATAACCGGAGTTGTTGAATTTGTTCGTGACATCACCGCGCGCAAGCGGGTGGAAAAAGAAAAGGGGGAATTGGAATCCCAGCTCCGGCAATCACGTAAAATGGAATCCATCGGCACCCTGTCCGGGGGAATTGCCCATGATTTTAACAATATCCTCAGCATCATTATCGGCAATACGGAACTGGCGTTAGACGATGTGCCGGAAGCAAATTCAGCCCATGTTAATCTTGAAGAAATTAAAAACGCCGGCCTGCGGGCAAAAAATATCGTGAGTCAGCTCCTGGCATTTTCCCGCAAAACAGAGCAGAACTTAAAACCAGTCGCCATTGTTCCGGTGATTAAAGACGCCATACAATTTTTACGCTCAACCATTCCCGCATTTATTGATATTTGCGCAGATATGGTTGACGCCGGACAAATTGTTTTGGGTGACCCGGTTGGGCTCAATCAGGTGATGATGAATCTGTGCATCAATGCATCCCATGCCATGGAAAGGTCCGGCGGGAAGCTTAGCATCAATGTGGCATCCGTCATTTTAGACAACCTATCAGCCGATGGCCATTCCGATTTAGCCCCGGGCGATTATGTCAAAATAACCGTCAGCGATACCGGGCCGGGGATCAATTTTGAAATTATGGATCGAATTTTTGATCCGTATTTTACCACCAAAGACGTGGGAAAGGGCTCCGGCATGGGCCTGGCTGTTGTACACGGTATTGTCAAAAATCATGGCGGTTTGATTTCTGTTGCCAGCGAGCCAGGTAAAGGGGCCGTGTTTACCATCCTGTTGCCAAGGATTGCTGAACAACCGAAAGTTAAAGTTGAAACAACAATGGATTTGCCTACAGGCAGTGAAACCATTCTTTTTGTGGATGATGAAGCGTCCCTCATGAAACTGGGGCAGCGGATGATGGAACGCCTGGGATATAAAGTTGACGCCACCCTGTCGCCGACAGACGCGCTGGAACGGTTCCGTTTGTCACCGGATAAATATGATTTGGTCATCACTGATATGACCATGCCGCAGATGAC
>JAGGYV010000057.1 GCA_021162325.1 Desulfobacteraceae bacterium
ATTATTTTTCCCGTCTTCTGTGTTGCTTTGTCGGTCAAATAGCCAGCTATGCTCTCGGCAAAGCGCCTTGAAGACGAAAAAAATTCCAGCGCCAAATTCGATGACTTATTTATTTCCGAACCCTTAAAATGAGAATTCAGCAAATAATCAATGTAATTAGCCGCAGATACACGCAGATGAACGCAGACAAAGAAATTAATGATCTTACCTATTGGCCGAACGAAAACCTCGATTTTTCGTAGGTTGGGTAGAGCCCGCTCTGATATGTTGGGTTTCGCTACGCTCTACCCAACCTACGGAAATCAACCGTTTAGCCAAGCTCAGATTCTAAAGGGCGCAACCCAACAAATTATTTCCGGTGGGTTTCCGTTCATACACTACTTATCGGATTAATAGGGCAATATTTGAAGCCAGTCGTGCTCTTGGATCAGGATTCCTTGAAATCGAATTGAAATGTGTTGAGAGTTTGAGCAAGCTGCATGAATCACAGATTTTAAACTATTTGAAAGCAACGGGGATTCAAGTTGGTCTTTTGTTTAATTTTAAATATCCCAAAGCTGAAATTAAACGAATGGTTTTAGGGTTAAAAGGAATAAACCATCTGCGTTCATCTGCGTGTGTCTGCGGCAAAGTTAAGAGTTCCCCGGATAAATATCAAAAAAAAATTATCAAGGAATGATAATGCCAACCGTAGTGAAGATGGGATCATATAGGTTTTTCTTTTATTCCAGTGATAGGGATGAACCAATTCATGTTCATATTGAGCATGAAGAAAATATTGCTAAAGTATGGCTCGATCCGATAAGACTTCAAAATAGTGGGGGATTTAAAAGATCTGAGATTAATCGGATTTTATTGATTATAAACGAGCATCAATATGAATTATTGGAGGCTTGGAATGACTACTTTAGCGGTTAAAATAGAGATACCGAATGCTCTCAGTGTCATTGTTACGGTTGATACCCTTACGGTGGAACTTGAGGATGGGCGAACTGTTTCAGTTCCAATCGCCTGGTATCCAAGATTGCTGCACGCATCTGAGGAAGAGAGAAAGGGTTGGAGATTCATCGGAAAAGGGCGTGGAATCCACTGGGAGGGTATTGATGAAGATATCAGCGTAGAGGGCCTTCTTGCGGGGAGGGCATCTGGAGAGCACCAATCTTCTCTTAAGAAATGGCTTGAATCGAGAAAAAAAGATTAGCAGAGTGAAGATTGAAAAGTGAAAGGGAAGAAGAAAGTTATAAAGTATACAGCGGGAGTTTGTTATGACAAACAAAGACATTAGATGGATTCAGCGGTTCTCAAATTTTAATAAAGCGCTTCATCAACTCACGCGATTTATAGAAAAAGGCGAATTAAATGAATTTGAAATACAAGGAATTGTACAGTGCTTTGAATATAATTATGAATTGGCCTGGAATATGATCAAAGATTTTTATGAGAGTCAGGGTGATATTGATATTCAAGGAAGTAGAGATGCGATCCGGCTCGCTTTTAAAAGAGGCCTTATTGAAGACGGTGACGTCTGGATGAAAATGATAAAAAGCAGGACACTTACCTCACATACTTATATTGAGGACATCGCCGAAGAAATTTCTGATGCTATTTATAAAGATTATTACCCTGTTTTTATAGATTTACAGAAAAAATTCAAAAAATTGGAAAAAAAGAGTAATTTTATAACATGAAATTCGGGCTGAGAGAAGAAATCATACAGCAGATTAATGACGTATTTGCTAAATATCTGCAAATTGAAAAAGCTGTGCTGTATGGCTCTCGCGCAAAGGGAAATTTTAAGAACGGGTCGGATATTGATCTTACGTTAAAAGGTGTCGGGTTAAATCTTTCCGTAATTAATTCGCTGCTCAATGAATTGGATGACTTATTGTTGCCATATACATTTGATGTTTCAGTTTTTAACCAGATAAGCAATGTCGATCTCATTGAACATATTGAAAGAGTCGGAAAAGTTTTTTATGAGAAGCATTCGCATGACAATGATTAAGCATTTAAGTCGCAATAAATACTGGCAAGTTCGATCGTGACCCAAAAATTATCAGACACTGTCCGAAGTCGTTCTGTGTTAAAAATCAAGTCGTTGGGTCGAAACCTATCCAAAAAAATAATTAGCCGCAGACACACGCAGATAAACGCAGACAATAATATTAAAAATCTTCTTTTCTATAAATAATAGGTAACTTTAAAAAATGTTTGATAGTTCGATGAGGAAAGAGACTTTTAACCACCCGGTTGCCGATATACTTGAAGGGCTTTCCGCTCATTTAAAATTTCTTTCTGAACTTGGATGTGCGGGCTTGGTTTGTTCGGATCAAAGCCTTGAAATTATTCAGGGATGGGGGGCTGATAAAGCAAAAAACAACAGTAACTTGTCCGGTATATACAATAATTTTATTAAATGCCGTAATTGTTCATTGTCAAAAGATAGCAAACAAATTGTTTGTGGGGCTGGAAATCAAAAAGCACGCCTGGCCATTGTCGGCGGGGTTGCCAGTCCGGATGATGTGCAGGCAGGAAAGCCTTTCAGCGGTAAAGCAGGTGATCTTTTAGATAAAATTATTGCGGCAATGAACCTTACACGGGATCAGGTGTATATTACTCGTGCCATAAAGTGCTGTCTGCCGGCGAATAAAAAAGCAAAAATCACAGACGTTAACATTTGCAAGTCTTATCTCGATAAGGAACTCAGGTCGGTAAAACCGGATATTATTTGTGCGTTTGGCGAAATCGCAGCAATGTCCCTGTTAGAAACTTCGGTACCGCTTTCCAGGCTCCGCGGGCGGTTTCATGATTATAAAGGCATGCGTGTGATGCCGACATATTCACCGGAGTATCTGATTGAAAACATGGATGCCAAGCGGGAAGTGTGGGAGGATCTTAAGCAGGTGATCGGTGAGATGGAAAAACTTACGTCCGCTTAAATAAATATTGATTGACAATCAATCAAAACATTGCTTTAAAAAATTATAATTCAAGTAGTTATATCACTCAGCGGGGGCGGTTGGTCTCCGCTTTGTATTTTTTGAAACATACAAAATGGAAAGGAGTTAAAAGGGGATATGGGCAATGAAAAAGAACAGACCAAAGAAAAATCGCTTGATAAACTGACTGCAACTCAACTCCGTGATATTGCAAAATGATACATCCGTCGGAAATGGCGTTTGACATAGATGGTGTGATCGCAGACACCATGACATTATTTATTGATATTGCCAGGGAAGAATTCGGGATTGGTGATATCAGGTATGAAGATATCAAAGAATACAGCCTGAACGGAATCGATAGCGTGGATGCACTGACGATGGTAAAAATTATTGATCGCATTCTCGGGGGAAAACATTCAGGTGCGTTGGCGCCTTTAGACGGCGCTGTATCGGTTTTGCAAAAGCTGAACCAAAAGCACAGCCCTACGCTTTTTGTTACGGCCCGCCCGGATGGGGAACAGGCCAGAGAATGGATCATAAATACATTGTGCCTTGCGCCGGATTGTATTGAAATTGTTGCTACCGGGTCTTTTGATGATAAGCGGGAAGTCCTCTTAAACAAGGGGATTACGTATTTTGTTGAGGACCGGCTGGAAACCTGTTTTACATTAAGCAAAGTCGGTATTCATCCCATTGTTTTCAAGCAGCCCTGGAATCGGAAGCCGCATCCTTTTTGCGAGGTTGAAAACTGGCAGGAACTTGAATCCTTGATTATCCTGGATTGAGTTTGAATGAATTATACTTCATTAAAACAATTATTGGATACATTTGTGGATTTTCTTTCCACGGAAAAAGGGTATTCGGATAATACCTGCCGGGCATATACAAATGACCTGGAAGACTTTATTGCATATTTTTTAACGAACCGGGCGCTGGCAATAACAGATGACGATGAAACGGATATTGATGTCGAAGATGTTGCTGCTGTCAGCGGTCTGATCATACGGGGTTATCTCGGTTTTTTACATAAACAGAACTTAAAAAAATCATCAGTGGCCCGGAAGCTGTCATCTATTCGATCTTTTTTAAAATTCCTGGAAAGACACGGGGTGATTTCAGAAAACCCGGCAACTTCCGTGATCACTCCGAAACAGGATAAGCCGATACCGAAGTATCTGACGGTGGATGATATGTTCCGGCTTCTCGATTCCATAAAAACCGACACCCTGACAGGTAAAAGAAACCGGGCATTGTTGGAAACACTGTATTCCACGGGCATCCGGGTTTCCGAGCTGGTGGGGCTGAACGTGGGGGATGTGGACTTTTCAGGCAAGGTTATCCGGGTGACCGGAAAAGGCAATGTGGAACGGATTGTTCCGATTGGTCAAAAATCATTGGCGTTTATCAAAGATTACCGGAAATCCTTTGACTTGCAAAAGGCGGTTCCGGTCAATTATAAAGGGGCGTTATTTTTAAATAAAAACAAAGGCCGGCTCACCGCACGATCGGTTGCCAGGATACTGGATAAATCTTCTCGTGATGCGGGTTTGACGATTCCGGTAGCGCCTCATGATTTCAGGCATTCTTTTGCAACGCATATGCTGGATGCCGGGCTTGATTTGCGGGTGGTTCAGGAGTTACTCGGTCATAAGCAGTTGTCCACAACCCAGAAGTATACGCATGTCAGTATTGATCGCTTAATGGCGGCGTACGACTCGGCGCATCCGCGAAAGTAATGGCGGCTGCCGATCTTGCCGTATTTACCGTTGTAACTTTTAATTTAGCCATTTGTGCTTCTATGTAACTTAATTATTGACGGGTAAACAAATTGTAGGTCGGGATTCCATTCCCGACAAATGGTATCCGATCATCGACAGATTTTGGTGCCGGGTAAGAAACCCGGCCTACGGGAGAAGTTCTTTTTTGATACCGCGGCACAAGTGCCATCAATTAGCTTCTAAATAAACATATCCATAAAATGCTGAAATGATAGACATGTTTATTTTCGATACAGTGGTGATTCGTCATCATGAAAAGTTTTTTACAATAGCAATAAAATGAGAAAGTAAAATTATGCAGAAATTTCATGGCACAACAATTCTTGCGGTCACATATAACGGGAAAATGGCAATTGCCGGTGACGGACAGGTGACATTAAACAATTCGGTGGTGAAACATCATGCCCGAAAAGTCCGGCGGATCTATAATGACCTTATTGTTGTCGGGTTTGCCGGAGCAACAGCCGATGCCCTGACGCTTTCTGAAAAGCTTGAAACAAAATTGGAACGGTATAACGGAAATTTAATTCGTTCCGCAGTTGAACTGGCCCGGGACTGGCGCACGGATAAATATCTGCGTCGTCTGGAAGCCATGATGATTGCCGTGGATGCCTCCCAAATGCTTCTAATCTCGGGAAATGGAGATGTGATCGAGCCGGATGAAGGGGCAATGGCGATCGGTTCCGGTGGAATTGCGGCGCATGCTGCTGCAACAGCTCTTTTAAAGCATGCGGATGCCTTAAAGTTAAGTGCCCGTGATATTGTTGAGGAATCAATGAAAATCGCAGCCAGTGTTTGTGTTTTTACAAATGATGTTGTGACAATTGAGGAATTTGGGTAAATAGGTAGAAGTTTTAAGCTGAAAGGTCAAAGGTGACAGATAAAAACAACCAGAGCCACGACCGTGAGGGAGTGAGAGATAAAAGATCGAAGGTGAAAGGTTCCCATGGTCCTTCGTGGTGACGAGGAGTAAAAAATTATAAAATAAGGAGTTCGTTAAATGCACAATGAATTTACAGCAATAATAGAAAAAGACGGCGATTGGTTTTTTTCCTATTGTGCTGAAGTGCCGGGAGCTAATGGACAAGGGAAAACAAAGGAAGACTGTTTAAAAAATTTGGCGGAAGCCATCAAGCTTGTTTTAGAAGAACGGCGCAGAGATAGTTTAATGGGTTTGCCGGATAGTGTTTTTTCTGAAACAGTGGCAATTATATGAAGAGAAAAGAGTTAATAACGCATTTGCGTAGAAGTGGTTGCTTTTTAAAGCGTGAAGGCGCGTCCCATTCTCTATGGATGAATCCAAATAACGGGCACATGGAAGCAATCCCACGGCATATTGAAATCCCGAATAAATTAGTCACTAAAATATGTAAAGCCTTGTCCATTAAAATAATCGGTTAATATGAATCCGAAAATGACATATCCGTTTAATTCAGCGTAAATCGGAAAAATTCTCTGGTTCCCACGGTCCTCCGTGGGAACGAGGTGTGGCAGGAGAATGATGAAGGAAACTGATAACCGATTTTTTACTTCAGTCTTCAGTCTAAACGCCTAAACAAACGTGGCGTCTAAAATAAAAAAATAATTTCAATAAACAAACAGTGAAATAGAAATTGGATAACAATACATGAGTGATTTAAAACCATTAGAAATAGTCAAAGAACTTGATAAATATATTATTGGACAAGACCGGGCAAAACGCTCTGTTGCTATTGCATTGCGAAATCGATGGCGGCGGCGGAATGTGGATGCAGAACTCCGTGATGAGATTGCACCGAAAAATATTATATTAATCGGGCCCACAGGGGTTGGAAAGACGGAGATCGCCAGGCGTCTTGCCCGGCTGACAGAATCCCCGTTTATTAAAGTAGAAGCTTCAAAATTTACGGAAGTCGGATACGTCGGTCGTGATGTGGAATCCATGGTCAGGGATTTGTTGGAGCTGAGTATTAATATGATAAAATCCCGGGAACAGGAAGCGGTACAGATAAAAGCCCGGGAAATTGCAGAAGAACGGATTTTAGACATTCTATTGCCGGAACCGAAAGACAGGCAAAACAGCAATGTTCACGAGTTAAATGAACCGCACATTGACCTCCAGCCGGTTGGGGAAGAAATGCCGAAGCCTTCAACACGGGAAAAACTGCGTAAAATGCTCCATGAAGGCAAGCTGAACAGCCGTTATGTTGATTTGGAGGTCCCGAACCGATCGATGCCCATGGTTGAGATTTTTTCGGGGGCCGGCATGGAAGAGATGGGGATTAATTTTAAGGATATGCTGGGCGGAATGATGCCTAATGGATCATCGAAAAAAAGAAAGGTAAGCGTTACCGAGGCCTTGGAAATATTGGCACAGGAAGAAGCGCAGCGTCTTGTCGATATGGACAAGGTGGTGAAGGAAGCCATTGAAAAGGCCGAGCAGTCCGGTATTATTTTTTTAGATGAGATTGACAAAATTACCGGAAAAGAAGGTGGCAGCGGACCGGATGTTTCACGGGAAGGTGTCCAGCGTGATCTGTTGCCGATTGTTGAAGGAAGCACGGTGACGACCAAGCATGGGCCGGTGAAAACAGATCATATTCTATTTATTGCTTCCGGTGCATTTCATATGAGTAAACCATCGGATTTGATTCCTGAACTCCAGGGCCGGTTTCCTATTCGGGTTGAGCTTCATTCCTTGGGTAAGAAGGAGTTCACTCGCATACTGACTGAACCCAAAAATGCATTATTGCTTCAGTATATTGCGTTGCTGCGGACTGAAGGGGTTCATGTCTCCTTTGACGACGAAGCGGTTGAAAATATTGCCCAGGTGGCGGAAGACGTCAATAACCATACGGAGAATATCGGTGCCCGGAGACTCCATACCCTGATGGAACATTTGTTGGAAGATATTTTATTTGATGCCCCGGATATTGAAGAAAAAAATATTGCCATCAGCAAGTCCTATGTGGAGAATAAGTTTAAGGATATCCGGGAGGATGAGGATCTCAGCCGGTATATACTTTAGGCTGAAGACTGAAGACTGAAGACTGAAGTAGAAGAATGACTGGAAGTACATTTTACCTTCAGCCTTCGGACTTCGGCCTATTTCCCTTCTTCAAATTAAGGAAAAAAATGACACCTAATGTTGCCGACATACTGATTGAGGCATTACCCTATATTCGGGATTTTTCCGGGATGACCATTGTGGTTAAATACGGTGGCCATGCCATGGTTGATGAGCAGCTGAAAACAGACTTTGCCCGGGATATTACACTGATGAAATTTATCGGGATGAACCCGGTGGTGGTTCACGGAGGTGGACCCCAGATCAACCAGGTGCTTGACCAGATGGGCATCACCACGAAATTTATCAATGGGATGCGGTTTACCGATGAGCAGACCATGGATGTCGTGGAAATGGTCCTCGGCGGCAAGGTGAATAAAGGGATCGTCACCCAGATAAATCGCCAGGGGGGAAAGTCAGTGGGTCTCAGCGGTAAAGACGGTGAATTAATAATCGCTGAAAAACTTCAACTCATGCATCAGCCGGATGAATCAAAACCGCCGGAAATTATCGACCCCGGCCATGTGGGTAAAGTGTCTAAAATTAATCCGTCGATTATTAAAACATTGAGTGAGCAGGGCTTTATTCCCGTGATTGCGCCGGTCGGCGTCGGGGTTAACGGTGAAACCTATAATATCAATGCAGATCTTGTGGCCGCTAAGGTTGCTTGTGCGCTTTCATCCGGCCGATTGATTTATTTGACCGATGTTGACGGCGTGAAGGATGCATCCGGAGAGTTGATTTCATCAATTGATGCAAAGACCATTAAAAGCATGGTGGATGAAAAAATAATTTCCTGCGGCATGATCCCAAAGATTGAATATGCATTGGACGCGTTAAAAAATGGTGTGGAAAAAGTCCAGATTATCAACGGCACCAAACGCCATGCGCTGTTGCTTGAGTTCTTTACGGATAAAGGAATAGGTACGGAAGTAACCGAATGACGGCTTCGTAAAAAGCCCAAATTCTTTGTTGCGCTTCATCCTTCGTTTCTTCATGGTACACTAAGTACAAATCATTACTCAGGATTTGCGCGCCTTGCCAATTTTTAAAATTGGTGAACTTTTATACTTTGCCATCGAAATCGGACTTTTTACGGGACCATCACTAAATGAAAGGAAATTTAAATTGAAAAAAGATATTCTGACACTTTCGGAACTGGAATCGTCAGATTTTACATTATTGTTTGATCGTGCGGCAGCGCTGAAAGCACGGTATAAAAAGGGTATTTCGGATCGACCGCTGTCCGGAAAATCGGTGGGTCTGATTTTTGACAAACCTTCCACCCGGACGCGGATTTCATTTGAAGCCGCTGCCATTCAGCTCGGCGCAACCCCCATCTTCATCAGTTCCGGTGACACCCAGATGGCCCGGAATGAACCGATTGAAGACACAGCCCGTGTTTTGTCCCGATACCTTGACGGGATCGCTTTCAGAACTTTTTCACAGGACCTGATCGAACAATTTGCCGCATCATCTGATATCCCGGTGATTAATGCGCTGACGGATAAATATCATCCCTGCCAGATTTTAAGCGATCTGTTGACGGTCATTGAGCATAAAGGCCCCTGCCAGGGATTGAATGTTGCCTGGATCGGCGATGGAAATAATATGGCCCACTCATGGATTAATGCCGCCGCCGCATTAGGGTTTACCCTGTCATTAGCCTGTCCAAAAGGATATGCGCCGGATAAGGGTGTTCTGGCAAAGGCCCTTGAAAAAAACAGCGCAATCTCAGTGACCACTGACCCCCTTGAAGCCGCCCGTAATGCAGATGTTATCAATACGGATGTCTGGGCCAGCATGGGACAGGAAGAGGAACAGGCCCAAAGACAGAAGGTGTTTGCCGCATACCAGGTCAATTCGTTGCTTCTGGATGTTGCTGATAAAGACGCCATTGTCATGCATTGTCTGCCGGCGCACCGGGGTGAGGAGATAACCGCAGATGTTCTGGATGGACCCCGGTCCGTGGTTTGGGATCAGGCGGAGAATAAAATGCATATGCATAGGGCCATTTTGGATATTTTGTTGTCCGGAAAAATGGCCTGATGATAAATGATTGGCCTTGATCATGATTTCGGCCATTGTAGGGGAGGGCTTTATGCCCTCCCGTTTCGGGCGGGGATAAACCCCGCCCCTACAAGGCAGAGATTTTCAAAAAATGGTTGAAACGATGATCAACGTTAATTGATTCATAAATAAAGATTTATTTAGAATAAGGAGATATACCGTGACTAAAGAAATTAACAAGGTGGTGCTGGCATATTCAGGCGGCCTTGATACATCCGTAATTTTAAAATGGCTCATTGAAACATATCATTGTGAGGTCGTGGCATTTGCAGCGGATATCGGCCAGGCGGAAGAACTGGACCATATTGATGAAAAAGCCAGATCTACCGGCGCGGTGAATGTCTATGTGGATGATTTGCGGGAAGAATTTGTAAAAGATTATGTGTTTCCGGCATTTCGTGCCAATGCCATCTATGAAGGGCAGTACCTGCTGGGCACCTCGCTGGCCAGGCCCCTGATAGCCAAACGACAGATGGAAATCGCCGAGCTGGAGAATGCGGATGCTGTAAGCCATGGTGCCACCGGCAAGGGAAACGATCAGGTTCGTTTTGAATTGTCTTATTTTGCGATAAATCCGCATATTCAGATTATTGCCCCCTGGCGCGAATGGGATTTAAATTCCAGAACCATCTTAATGGAATTTGCCCAAAAACATGGCATCCCGGTGACTGCCACTAAAAAATCACCATTTAGTACGGACCGGAATTTGCTTCATATCAGCTACGAGGGCGGTGTGCTGGAAGATCCCTGGAATGAACCCCCGGAAGATATGTATACATTGACCACATCACCTAAAGATGCCCCGAATGAAGCGGATATCATCGAAATAACATTCAAGCAGGGTGACCCGGTAGCCATCAACGATCATTATTTGTCTCCGGCGAATTTACTGGGTGAACTGAATAAAGTCGGCGGTCAACATGGTATCGGGCGGGATGATATTGTTGAAAACAGATTCGTTGGAATGAAATCCCGCGGGGTTTATGAAACACCCGGCGGTACCATTTGGCGAGCCGCTCATATCGGCCTTGAATCACTGACTTTAGACCGTGAAGTCATGCACTTAAGGGATTCTTTGATTTCCCGGTATTCGGAAATGATCTACTATGGTTTCTGGTTTGCCCCGGAGCGGGAACTTTTGCAGAAGATGATTGATGACACCCAGAAAAACGTCAACGGGGTGGTTCGTCTGGAACTGTATAAGGGGAATTGTCGGGTTATCGGTCTGAAATCGGATGACTCTCTGTATAACGTCGATTTTGCAACGTTTGAGGATGATTCGGTTTACAAGCAGTTTGATGCAGAAGGCTTTATCCGGCTGAATGCTCTTCGGTTGCGAATACGGAAAATAATGAAGGACAGGTAGAAGGCTGAAGACTGAAGGTAGAAGGTGGAAGGTATAAGGTGGAAGGTATAAGGTGTAGGCCGGATTAGCTCGTAGAGCGTAATCCGGCATTCTGAATAATCAAGACCGCGCAATGTGATAACGTTTTTTATTTAATTTATATATAAGTTCAACAGGATCCAGGTATGTCAGAAAAACCGTGGGATGGACGATTTGCGGAAAAAACAGACGCTGCCGTGGAAGCGTTTACATCCTCCATTGATATTGATAAGCGTCTTTATTCGTATGATATTGACGGCAGCATTGCCCATTGTAAAATGCTGGCCAAAGCCGCCATTATTACTGATGAAGAGTCTGAATCACTTATTGTCGGCCTTGAAAAAATCCGGGAAGAAATCAGTGACGGAAAATTTGAATTTTCTGATTGCCTGGAAGATATCCATATGCATATTGAAAATCGACTGGCAACACACGCCGGCAGTGTTTCCCTGAAACTGCACACTGCCAGAAGCCGAAACGATCAGGTGGCCCTGGATATCCGCCTGTATCTGCGGGATATGAGCCGGAAAATTATATACGGACTTGTTCAATTAAGAAAAGTTCTTGTTCAAATGGCTGAACGTCATATTGATGTGGTTTTGCCCGGCTATACCCATCTTCAGCGGGCCCAGCCAGTATTGTTTTCGCATCATTTGATGGCTTATTATGAAATGTTTACCAGAGATACCCGTCGGTTTGAAGAAGGATTGGAACGGATTAATGTGATGCCGCTCGGTGCGGCCGCTCTTGCCGGAACAACCTATCCCATTGATCGGGCCTATACGGCGTCACTTCTGGATTTTCCAACAGTTTCTGAAAACAGCATGGATTCCGTGTCGGACCGGGATTTTATTATAGAGTTTCTGGCGGCAGCCAGTCTGTGTATGGTGCATTTTAGCCGGTTTTCGGAAGAACTGGTGTTATGGTCTTCATCGGAATTTAAGTTTATCGAATTGTCTGATGCGTTTTCCACCGGCAGCAGCATTATGCCCCAGAAAAAAAATCCGGATGTCCCGGAACTGGTTCGCGGAAAAACAGGCAGGGTCTTTGGCAGTCTGATATCTCTTTTAACATTAATGAAATCACTGCCCCTGGCTTACAACCGGGATATGCAGGAAGACAAAGCCCCGGTATTTGATACGGTTGAGACGTTAACCGCCTGCATTGATATTTACATCCGGATGCTGCCGAATATTAAAGTGAATCAGGAGCAAATGGAAAAAGCGGTTTCAACCGGGTATATCAATGCAACGGACATGGCGGATTATCTGGTGTGTCAAGGGATGCCGTTTCGCGAAGCCCACGGCTGTGTCGGCAAAGCGGTCAGCTATGGGCTGGATCACAAAAAAGAGCTTCATGACCTGTCGTTAGATGAACTCCGGTCGTTTTCAGACTTGATTAATGAGGATATTTTTTTGGAACTGACAACCGGTCAAATGATTGAACGGCGCAAGTCCTATGGCGGCACATCGACCCATAATGTCCGTGCGGCAATTGCCCGGGCTGAAATACAGGTCTCTCAAGAAATAAGGTCAATAAAAAATAATTAATGATGTCCATTCCCATAATTCAGGAATTCAATCGATGTTGCCGGGCGGATGGTTTCAAATTCCGTCACGTGTTTTGTGTTGCTATGGTGGCGGTATTTATGCTTCTGTTTTCGGCATGCGGGAAAAAAGCGCCTCCGATTCCGCTGACATATATCGCGCCGCCGGTTGTTGAAGGACTTCAAGTCGTGCTTGAGAATAATATTGCTAAGCTGAACTGGCCGGTTCCTGGCTGGAAAGAAAAAGATGAAAATATGCTGGTCGGATTTTATGTGTATCAATCACAGATCGCTCTTTCAGATACGGGCTGTGAGGATTGTCCGGTGCGGTTTAAAAAAACAGCGGATATTCGGATTGGTAATAACAAAACCGATGGGTCATATGCGGAATCTCTGGAGAAAGGGTTTCAATATTCCTTTAAGGTTTCTGCTTATACAGATAAAGGATATGAGGGAGAGACGTCTGAAACTGTGACAGTTGATTATTAGGCAGGCTGAAGGTAACATGGCTGAAGACTGAAGTGAAAGCCGCTGTCGCGGATAGATATAAATCAATTCGTTGTTTTTTGTACCTGCTCAGGTATATAGGCTGTAGGCTGAAGGTAAAGAGGGCGGGCGGAATAAGTTATTTTTTTAAACAATTTTTTTCAGACAGCTCTTCCGTCTAAACCCCTTCAGTCTAACTGCCTGGGTGTTTGCGATTCTTGAAAATTATACAGATTATTATGAATATACAATCATCACATGTTAATACCGCCTATATTTCCATTGGGTCAAATATGGGAGACAAACGGGAAAACTGTCAAAACGCATTGGCTGCTTTAGATAGAACCGAGACCGTTCAGATTGAATCCATATCCCGTTTTTATTTAACCGAACCCATAGAATATTCAGATCAGCCGTGGTTTGTCAATGCAGCTGCTAAAATCAGAACCAGTCTGGACCCCGTGGATCTTCTGGCGGTTCTGAAATCGTCTGAAGTTGAATACGGCAGGGTGGACAGCGGCCTCCGCTTTGGTCCAAGGCCACTTGATCTTGATATTATTTTTTTCAATGATTCAATTATTGAAACAGCGCATCTCATTGTGCCGCATCCGCGAATGCATCATCGGGAGTTCGTACTTCGTCCCATCAGCGATCTGGCACCGGAATTGATTCACCCGGTTTTTAACAAAAGCATCCGTGACCTGCTTGATGAATTGAACACGCAAAACCAGCAGTGTATACTTATGAATATAATTGAAACTGTCTAAACCAGAAGGAGAGAGTGAATGAAATTTTTTATCGATACCGCGAATGTTGCAGAAATCAAGGAAGCCAATGACATGGGAATGGTCGACGGGGTGACAACGAATCCTTCGTTGATTGCAAAGGAAGGAAGGGACTTTAAAGAAATTATCACGGAAATTTGTGCGATTGTGGATGGCCCTATCAGTGCGGAAGTCATCAGCCTTGAAGCAGCAGGCATGGTTTCTGAAGCCAGAGAACTGGTAAAAATTCATGAGAATATCGTGGTAAAAATACCCATGACCATTGACGGACTGAAAGCCGTTCGGACATTGTCGTCGGAAGGGATCAAAACAAATGTGACCCTGGTTTTTTCAACCCTGCAGGCCTTGATGGCGGCAAAAGCCGGGGCTACCTATGTGAGCCCGTTTATCGGCCGTTTGGATGATCTGGCCCAGGATGGTTTGGTGCTGGTTGACCAGATCGTTACCATCTATGATAACTATGATTATGATACCGAAGTAATTGTTGCCAGCGTCAGAAATCCGCTGCATGTTCTGGATTCTGCGCTAATGGGTGCGGACATCGCGACCATCCCTTTTAATATTCTTGCAAAACTGGCAGCTCATCCCATGACGGACAAGGGGATTGCCGCATTTATGGCAGATTGGGAAAAGAGAAAAAAATAAGCGGTATGATTTTATTTTACCGTTAAAAACATGGTTGGACCAGGTCAGAGATCCTTGGCTGTGCCGAAGAATTGCTGGAAAAGTTTGAAGTGAACTAAAGTTTGAAGTGAGCTAAAGTTATGGTTAATGCCTGTGGCATTGTTAAATTTTAATAAAAATTGACCGCGCTAAAAGCGCAGTCATTAATTTTAGGCAATTTAGCTCACTTTAGTCACTTCACACTTTTTGAGATTTGAAATATTTTGCCATGAAATAAAAAAAATTAGACCTTAGAAACTCTCAAGGGCGGTGCATGATGAG
>JAGGYV010000267.1 GCA_021162325.1 Desulfobacteraceae bacterium
GAAAACCGGTCGCTCTGTCCGGTTGAGTGAACCGCAACATCCGTATCACCGCCGCCGACAATGGTTAATGCGTAGGAATTGGCAACACTGTGAACCATGGAAACCGTTCCTCTGCTGAATGCGTCTATTTCAAATATCCCCATGGGACCGTTCCAGACAATGGTTTTGGCATCATCTAAGACTTCGGCGAACAGACGGGATGAGGCCGGACCGATATCAAGAGCCATCCAGTCCTCGGGTACCTCCTGAATGGGAACAATTTTTGACTCGACATCCGGATCAATCTGGCTGGCCACCACCGCATCCACAGGTAAGTAGAACTTAATCCCCTCGCTGATGGCCCGCTTCATGATTTCACCGGCTTCCTCAACAAGATCTTCTTCCACCAGGGATTTGCCGAGATTAAACCCCTGACTTTTCAGGAATGTATTGGCCATGGCCCCGCCGATGATGAATTTGTTCACCCGGTTTAACATATTTTTCAACGCACCCAGCTTGCTGGACACTTTTGCCCCGCCGACAATTGCGACCAGCGGACGTCGGGGATTATCCATGGCTGAATGAAAATAATCCAGCTCCTTTATCAGCAAAAATCCGGCAGCAGACTGGGGGGCATATTTTGTGATGGCGGCAATAGACGCATGCTCCCGGTGAGAAACCGCAAACGCATTATTGATGTATATATCGCAAATTGATGCGAGTTCCCGGGCAAATTCATCCTCGTTGGTCTGCTCTCCGGGATAAAATCGCAGATTCTCAAGCAGCAGGATGTCGCCGGTATTCATTTCATCGACCATCTTTTTCACGTGCGCCCCAATACAGTCCGGTGCCATTTTAACGTTCTGCTGGAGAAGTCTTCCCAGACGCTTTGCCACCGGGCCCAAACTCAATTCCGGCACGACGTTCCCTTTTGGCCGGCCCATGTGGGACATGATGATCAGGGTGCCGTTGTTGTCCAGCACATACCGCACTGTCGATAATACAGACCGGATTCGCGTATCATCCGTGATATTTTGATGTTTGTCCATGGGCACGTTAAAATCCACCCGTACCAGCACTTTTTTACCTGAAACATCCAGTTCCTTTATAGAACGCATGGGAACTTCCTTTCTTTCTGACTGAAGTATTTAGTTTCTTATCTCTACTTTTTGCGTTTTTTTGGCAAACTTTTTTAAAAACCCAAAAAGTGTGAAGTGACTAAAGTGATCTAAAGTGCCTAAAGTTGTGGACTGCGCTAAACGCGCGATCATTTTTAACATAAAAATTAAAAATGCCGAAGGCATTAACCATAATCACGCCCTGGCGTGACTAACTTCAAACTTTAGTTCACTTTTAACTTTTCCTGTTTATCCGGGTTAGGTAGAAGGCTGAAGGGAAAACAATCAGTTTCAACAGATAATTATATTTTTTCTAATGGAACAGATATCAATGAATATGCTGCTATTTTTCCTTTAAACTTCAGGCTTCGGCCTTCCGTCTATCAGCCTAACAATCATTTTTCTTTTTTTATTTTATCAATATACTTTCGTTTCGACCACCGTTGCAGAAAACTGATGTTTTTAGATGCATAGGCCCGGTCCACGAGTTCCTCCTGAACTTTACAACCGTCGGGATTCTGTATGGCCGTCCGCAGGCATTCGGTTTTATATGAGCAAACCATACAGCTTTCAGGAGAATGCCGCAATCCATCATCATACATCGGAAAAACAATGTCGATGACACCGAAACAGTTTTTCTTGTGTTTTGGCTTGTGTTCTGGCTTGTTTTCATCGGCTCCCATGAGCGGATAGAGGGTCCTTTATGTATTCTTTTTGTACTCGCGATTCATCTGGGCGATCTGCCCCTGGTCCGCAAAGCTGAAGTACTGATTATTGCCGATCACAATATGCTCATGAACCGTAATTCCCACTGTCTGGCAGGCAAAAAGCAACTGACGGGTAATTGAATAATCGGCTGGAGACGGCTCTGAATCACCGGATGGATGATTGTGCGCAAAAATCAGGGCCGCCGCACTCCGATCCAATGCAGCCCGGATCACCTCCCTCGGATAGACTGAACTGGCTGTCAAGGTCCCGGTAAAAAGCGTTTCAATCGCAATGACCCGATTCTTTGCATCTAAAAAAAGGACCTTAAAACATTCCCGATCTTTTGATCCCATTGAAAAATTAAGATAATCAAAGAGCGCCTTTGAGTTATTCAAAGGGTCCTTCATTATCACCTTTTTTTCCAGATACCGGTCAGCCACCGATTGAATCAATTTAAGGCCAAAGGCATTCTTCGGCCCGATCCCGTTCACAGCACATAAATCATTCACTGAGGCCTCAAGCACCTGCTGGAGGGTTTCAAATTTCTCCAGAACGGCTTTTGCAGCTTCTTTGCAGTCTTTTCTGGGGGTCGCCAGTGTAAGCAGCAACTCAATGACTTCATAATCATGGAATCCGCTTAAACCGGATTCCATAAATTTGTCCCGCAATCGCTGCCGGTGACCTTCGCCTTTATGCGCTTTTTTATTATTCATTTTTAACATAAAAATTGAAAATGCCGAAGGCATTAACCATAACTTTAGCTCACTTCAAACTTTAGCTCACTTTTAACTTTTCCGGTTTATCCGGGTTAGGTTTCACCACGCTTCTATAATTTGACAAAACGGGCAAATCCGTCAGGATCGAGGCGGTCGAATGATCGTTGAGCGACGGAGAGTGAAGCACAACCCAAAACCAAAATAAAAGGTTATTATTCAGGTTGATTAGGCTAAAGGGGCTTAGGCCGAAGGGCTGTCTGAATAAATTATTTTAAAAAAAACAGTCTGTTCCGATTGCCCTATTTAGCTTCAGCCTACAGCCTATCTACCTAAGCAGTTACAATAGAAGTTGAATTTTTTACAAAGCCATGAAGCCATCAATCCATTTCGTCTTTCAGATCCCTGGTCATCAGCTGATAAACCGCTTCCTTCGGTAAAAGCCCTTCATACAAAATACCGTAAATCGCATGGGAAATGGGCATGTCGACACCGACACGAAGGGAAAGATTCCGTACAGACTTTGCGGTCTTTACCCCTTCGGCCACCATCTTCATATCCGCCAGGATCTCATCAAGCTTTTTGCCTTCGCCAATCAGCTTGCCCACCGTATGATTACGGCTGAGAGATCCGGTACAGGTCAAAATAAGATCCCCCATGCCCGCAAGGCCGGAAAACGTGTGAGGATTTGCACCCAGCCGAACCCCCAGACGACGCATCTCTGTTAAACCTCTGGTAATCAGCGCCGCTCGGGTATTTAAACCCATACCAAGACCGTCTACAATACCGGATGCAATGGCAATCACGTTTTTAACCGCACCGCCCAGTTCCACGCCCATCATATCGTCATTGGTGTATACCCTGAAAAACGGTGTGACAAAAACATTCTGAACAAACATTGCCACGGTTGGGTCTACAGATGCCGCCGTCACAACGGTCGGCACTTTTTGAGCCACTTCACGACCGAAGCTTGGGCCGGAAAGCACTGCCAGCCTGTTTTTAAATGAATCCGACAGCACATCTTCCAGCACACCGGTCATGGTCAAATGGGTTTTATTCTCGATCCCCTTTGACGCAGACACCAGAACTGTGCGATCAGAAAGAAATTCAGCAAATTTCGACGCAGTTTCCCGCATCACATGGGAAGGGACCACCACCAGCACCAAATCTTTGTCCGACACAACATCGGCGATATCATTGGACGGGACGATATTTTCCGAAAGGGAAATCCCTGGTAAAAACAGTTTATTTTCATGTGTTTCAGCAATGGTCTCTTTGACCTCTTTTTCATACACCCACAGTTCAACAGGGTATCCTTTCATACCGAGCAAACTTGCCAGGGCCGTGCCCCAACTGCCGGCCCCAACCACGCCGATTTTTGCGGATTCAGCATCCATATTACGCATCCTCCTTCTCATCCCCCTCAGCGGGTTCGGCACCATCAGCACGCTCAGAAATTTCGACAGTCTCTTCTTGCTCTGCAAGCCTTGCCGCACTGACCAGTCGTTCCGCAGGATCCATGACCATCAGTCTCACACCCTGGGTGTTTCGGCTAATCACCGATATACCGGCAATCTGAAGCCGGATAATTTTACCGATATCGGTTACCAACATGACTTCATCATCTTCCCCCACGACCAGAATGGTCAAAACACGACCATTCCTAACACTGGTTTTAATGGTGATCACGCCTTTTCCGCCGCGCTTCTGAACCGGGTATTCATCAATCAGCGTCCGTTTTCCATATCCATTTTCAGTCGCCGTAAACAACGTCTGACCATGAGACAATACCGCCATCCCCACCAGATGATCATCCGTTCCCAACTTTATGCCCCGGACACCGCTGGCCGTCCGGCCGGTGGGGCGGACATCGGATTCATGAAACCGGATGGATTTACCCTGGGATGAACACAAAAACACATTCTGGGTTCCGTCCGTCATCCGGGCCGAAATCAGTTCATCGCCTTCTTTCAAGTTAACGGCAATGATCCCGCCGGCGCGCGGCCGGCTGTATGCCAAAATATCTGTTTTTTTGACAACTCCCTGCCGTGTGGCCATAATCACATGATGACCCGGCTCAAAATTTGGAACTGCCAGAACCGTGGCCAGCTTTTCATCAGGCCCCAGATTTAATAAATTCACAACCGCTTTGCCGCGGCTGATCCGGCTGCTCTGGGGAATTTCATAGACCTTACGCCAGTATAGGCGGCCCAAATTCGTAAAAAACAAAAAGGTATGATGGGTGGAAGCAATAAATAAATGTTCAACAAAATCCTCATCCTTGGTGCCCATCCCGGTCTTGCCTTTGCCGCCCCGGTGCTGCTGCTGATACATGGTAATGGGATTGCGTTTAATATACCCGCTGTTTGAAATCGTAACCACCATATCTTCTTCTGCAATCATATCTTCCATGGTGATTTCTTTAGACTCCGCCACAATCAGTGTCCGGCGATCATCACCGTAGATCTCCTGCATTTCACTCAAATCGTCTTTAATCATATTCAGGACAATCCGCTCGCTGGACAGAATCTCCTGGAAACGGGCGATATCCTTTAAAATTTCTATATGCTCATTCTTGATTTTATCCCTTTCAAGACCGGTCAAACGCTGCAGCCGCATGTCCAGGATGGCCTGGGCCTGAATTTCGCTCAACGCAAACCGCTGGATCAACCCGTCCTTGGCTTCTGCCGGAGATTTGGAACTTCTGATCAGAGACACAACTTCATCCAGATTATCCAGCGCAACAATCAACCCCTCCAGAATATGGGCCCGTGCTTCGGCTTTTCTCAGATCAAAACGGGTCCGGCGGATGATGATTTCTTTTCGGTGAACAATAAAATGTTCAAGAATTTCCTTTAAACACATCACCTGGGGCCGCTTATTGACCACTGCCAGAAAAATAATACCGAAATTATGCTGAAGAGAGGTGTGTTTATACAACTGATTCAGGATAACCTCCGGAATCTGGTCCCGTTTCAAGGCAATGGCAATTCGGATGCCGTCCTTGTCAGACTCATCCCGGACATACCTCACCCCTTCCAGCTGCTTGTTCTTAATCAACAGGGCGATCTTCTGGATCAGATGGGCCTTGTTGACCTGATAAGGAATTTCCCGGACAATAATGGTTTCCGATTTGTTTTTTGGATCCTCCTCGATTTCCACCTTGGCGCGAATCCGGAGCTTTCCCCGGCCGGTCCTATAAGCGTCAATAATGCCCTGGTTGCCATAAATGATTCCCCCGGTGGGAAAATCAGGACCGGACAGGTGTTGAATCAAATCGTCAAATTCAATATCCGGATCATCAATTAAGGCCCTTAAAGTATTACACAATTCAGTCAAATTATGCGGCGGGATATTGGTTGCCATGCCCACCGCGATACCGGATGATCCATTGAGCAACAGGTTAGGGACTTTTGCCGGCAGAACTTCCGGTTCTTCCAGCGATTCATCATAGTTGATCGTAAAATCAACTGTTTCTTTCTCAATGTCCGCCATCATCTCATGCGCCAGGCGCATCATCCGAACTTCCGTATACCGCATGGCAGCCGGGGGGTCCCCGTCAACGGAGCCAAAGTTTCCCTGCCCATGAACCAGCGGATATCTAAGAGAAAACGTCTGGGCCATGCGGACCAGAGCGTCATAAACCGCTGAATCTCCATGGGGATGATACTTACCAATCACATCACCCACAATTCTCGCGGACTTTTTATACGGCTTATTCCAGTCGTTTTTCAAATCGCTCATGGCGAAAAGAATCCGACGATGCACGGGCTTTAACCCATCCCGAACATCAGGGAGCGCTCTTCCAATGATGACGCTCATCGCGTAATCCAGATACGACTGCTTCATCTCTTTTTCAATACTGATTGCTTCACTGCTTTCTTCGACCTGACTCATAACCTCTCCTGCTCAAAAAACACCTGTTTAGGGAATTGAAAACCCCCTTATGACCGGCTGATAAATCCAAGCGCAGCAAATCCCAGAAGTACTTCATAAACAATCACCGGCGTATAACTTTCAAATATAAAATACACAATACCGCCGCCGACAATCGCCGGAACACCCATGAGAACCATTGTGCCTATTTTTCTGCTGATTTCTGATATCTCCATATTACGATCTCCCTCTTAAAAAGTATTCAAATGGCTAAGTTAAAAGTTTCACCAATCCCATAAAATTTGGCAAGGCGTAATGATTTTTCAGACTCTAAATCATACAAGTCGTATCCTGAGTGGCTGAAAAACCAATACAACGCAGTAGATGGGACTTTTAACGACGCCATTAAAATTATGATTCTATAATCATGGCCATTCCCATACCACCCCCAATACACATGGAAATCAGACCGGTATTTAACTGTTTCTGCTTCATCAAATTCAGACAGGTTACCATCTGCCGTGCGCCTGTACATCCGATGGGGTGCCCTAAGGAAACACCACTGCCCACCTGATTGGGCTTATCAATGGGGATTTCCAGTTCCCGCATGCATGCAATGGCCTGAGATGCAAACGCTTCATTTAACTCAATTACACCCATATCATTGATGCTCATAGATGTTTTCTTCAGCACTTTCCGGATGGCCGGGATGGGCCCGAGTCCCATATATGCCGGATCCAGACCGCCACCGGCAAACGCCTTAACGGTTGCCAAAACTTCTAAGCCCAGTTCTTTTGCCTTGACCGCACTCATCATGACAACAGCGGCTGCGCCGTCATTAATACCGGACGCATTGCCGGCGGTGACGGTGCCGTCTTTCTTGAACACCGGCCGCAGTTTGGCCATTTTTTCCATACTGGTTTCCATGGGGCGTTCATCTGTATCAACGATCACATCCCCTTTGCGGCCTTTGATCACAACCGGTATAATTTCTCTTGCAAATGTGCCGTCCTTGATCGCACCCATAGCACGGTTGTGGCTAAGCAGGGACAGTTCATCCTGCTCCTGTCGGGAGATGTTATATTTTTCAGCAATATTTTCCGCAGTGACGCCCATATGATAGCCGTAAAATATTTCATAAAGGCCATCATAAACCATCAAATCATAGAGTTCGCCCTTGCCGGTCACTTCCATCCGATGCCCCCATCGGGCTTTTGGCAATGCCATGGGCGCCATACTCATACACTCCTGACCACCGGCGATCACCACATCCGCTTCCCCGCACATAATAGACGATGCACCCAGTGCAATGGCTTTAAGCCCTGAAGCACACACTTTATTAATTGTAAATGCCGGGGTTTCCTTGGGAATTCCGGCACGTATCATGGCCTGACGGGCAGGATTCTGCCCCTGCGCAGCCATCAGGACATTTCCCATAATCACTTCATCCACCACAAACGGCGTGGCACTGTCATCCCATTCTTCCAGCTTGCTTTCCAGATCAATTTTTCCCTGATCTTTTAATTTATCCGGAGCGACCGCTTTCATTTCATCACTGATAACCGGCCGCAAACCCGCCCGTTTCACTGCCTCATTAATGGCTAAAGAACCTAAATCAATCGCTGAAACACTTTTTAACACGCCGCCGAATGAACCAACCGGTGTTCTCGCACCACTGACAATGACTGCCTCTTGCATATGAGATTCCTCCCTGATATGTTTAATTAAAATATGATTAATATATTATTTTATTTTATAAAAATTATGTTTTCAGATAAATTATTTTTTGTATCAAAACACAGTTTAAAACACAAGAATAAACCACATGCAACATTGAATACTTGGTC
>JAGGYV010000362.1 GCA_021162325.1 Desulfobacteraceae bacterium
AACGGGGGTCATTATGCCCTTGAACTTTTGTTATTTAACTTTATTTATGTGATGGCCCCATAAAAAATTGGGCACGCGACAAAAAGAAAAATAATTTTTTATATATCATTATTGGGGTTGTATGTTGTTACTTGGGATATCACTATTTTATGGGCACCACGTAGAGCCGTTATGCCCGAAAAACTCAAAAAATCAGGCAGGGCAGGGATGCTTGTCAATTTTTATGCATTATACTGATATTCTTCAATGAGGGAGCTGTCTTTGGTTACGATTAACAAACGCTCATTTTCATCATAGGTGTAAACAAAATCTGTGATTGTCCCATTTACCGTCTCTGTTTAGGCGGTAATCTATCCGGTATTTGTTCAGGTCAGGATTCCGTGCGCGCAGGCTGTTTTACCCACAGAAACCGTTTTCGCCCCGAGTTTGCCATAACCGTTAAGCTGTTCAATCATCCTTGTGGGTACCCGTGAAGATATACGTTATGGCCAAATTGGGCCGGCAATATTTTTTTGTAAATAAAAATTGACAAGCAATATATGTTGGTGATAGTACCTGTAGTTTGAATTAAGTTTTGGTGAATTATTTTCATCAAATTTAATTAGCGATAGTGAATTCGAACGGAGGTGTTTATGGTAAGTGTCAATGGTTCGGTAATTATCCAGATAATTAATTTCTTAATTCTGATATGGGCGTTAAATGCTGTCTTGTATAAACCGATCAGGCGAATTCTGTCACAAAGAAATGAAAAAATTTCAGGACTTGCGAGTGGGATTGAGCAATCAGAGCAGGATTCGGTTGAAAAAGAGTTGGCATTGAAAACCGGTATCAAGCAGGCCCGTGAAAACGGTCTGATGGATAAAGAAGCCCTTGAAAATGAGGCCCGTCAGGAAGAAACGAAACTCATTGAAAAAATTAATGAAAAGGCCCGCATGGACCTTGCGGATATCCGGGAAAGAATTGCCCGGGAAGTAGAAGAAGCCCGTCTGGCACTCTTAAAAGAGATCGATGGTTATGCTGAAGATATCAGTCGACGTATTTTAGGGAGGGCCAATTAATGAAATTATCAACATTGTTCAAAAAAAACCTGCCTTTATTTATTTTACCTGTTTTATTAATCATTTTTATTGTTTCTGGCGTTGCATTTGCCTCTTCCGGCGGTGAACATGGAAGTGCTCATGGCGGCGGATGGGCTGCAACCGATACATACCGTGTAATGAATTTTGCCGTTTTGGCAATTGCCCTGTTTTTTCTTTTAAAAAAACCAGTCGCTCAATTTCTTGGTGATCGGATTCAAAGTATTCAGGAACAGCTCGATGAGCTTGAGGTGAAAAAAGCCGAAGCAGAAAAAAAGCTTGCCCAGTATGATGAAAAGCTTTCAATGTTAAGCAGTGAATCTGAAAAAATTATTGATCAATACAAGCAGCAAGGTGAAATATTACGTGAAAAAATTCTTGCGGAGGCGACGGCTGCTGCCGATAAATTAGAAGAACAGGCGCGTCGAAGTATAGAACATGAATTTAAGCAGGCCCGCCAACAGCTTGAGGAAGAAGTTTTTGAAAAAGCCATTGCAAAGGCTGAAGAAAAACTTAAAAAAAATATCACTGACCAAGATCAGGATAAGCTTGTTGATGAATATTTAACCAAGGTGGTGACAAAGTGAGAAGTTCTGCTATTTCAAGACGATATGCGAAAGCATTGATTTTGATTGGTAAAGAAGAGGGTCAGGCTGAAACATACAGGGGTGAATTAGAGACAATCGTCGGTTTAATGAGTAAGGAACCGATGTTTGAACAGGCTGTCTGTAATCCATTATATAATGCTTTAAGCCGCCGGAATGTTTTGCAGTCGGTAATCGATAAGCTGGAATTATCAAAGGTTATTAAATCTTTTCTGCTACTGTTGTTTGATAAAGGCCGGATTGATTTTTTACGGGATGTAAACAGTTATTACAATGTGCTTGCAGATGAATTGAAGGGTATTGTCAAGGCCAACCTGACCACCGCCACACAATTGACCGAAGAAACACTAGAACAGATTCGTCATTCCCTTTCCACGATGACCGGAAAAGAAGTTTCATTAGAAACGAAGCAGGATGCCACTCTGATCGGCGGGGTCGTGACTAGAATAGGAGACCTTGTGTTGGATGGAAGCATCAAAACACAATTGCAAAATATGAGAGAATCATTAAAGAGGGGTGAGATTGTCTAATGGAAATTAAAGCCGAAGAAATAAGTCAGATTATCAAAGATCAAATTCAGGATTTTGACAAGAAGATCGAGCTTAGTGAAACCGGTACAGTCTTGTCAGTCGGTGATGGGATTGCTCGTGTTTACGGCCTTGAAAAAGTTCAGGCATTGGAGCTCGTTGAATTTCCAGGTGGTATTCTCGGGCTTGCGTTGAACCTTGAAGAAGATAATGTGGGCATTGCGATCCTGGGCGATGATACCCATATTAAAGAAGGGGATATCGTAAAACGAACCGGGCGTATCGCAGAAGTTCCTGTTGGTGAAGGTGTTTTGGGACGTGTTCTGGATGCTGCCGGCCAGCCTTTGGATGGCAAAGGGCCGGTTGAAACGACGGAAACACGACGTGTTGAAATGGTTGCACCGGGCGTTATTGCCCGTAAGGGCGTTCATGAGCCATGCTATACCGGTCTTAAAGCAATTGACGGTATGACACCGGTGGGCCGCGGACAGCGAGAGCTGATCATCGGTGACCGGCAGATCGGTAAAACCGCCGTTGCGGTAGATGCGATTCTGGCCCAGAAAAACACGGACATTTACTGTATTTATGTTGCCTGTGGTCAGAAAAAATCAACCGTTGCACAGGTTATAGCGGTTCTTGAAAAACATGGTGCCATGGAATACACAACCGTCATTGCCGCATGTGCCAGTGATCCGGCGGCTCAGCAGTTTATTGCACCGTATACCGGCACGTCAATGGGTGAATACTTCCGTGATAATGGAAAACATGCTTTGATCGTTTACGATGACCTTTCAAAACAGGCGGTCGCTTATCGTCAGGTTTCCCTGCTTTTACGCCGTCCGCCAGGCCGTGAAGCTTACCCTGGAGATATCTTTTATAATCATTCACGTCTTCTTGAACGCTCCGCTAAATTGAGTGATGAGCTTGGCGCCGGATCCTTGACTGCTTTGCCGATTATTGAAACACAGGCAGGTGACGTTTCTGCTTTTATTCCAACCAACGTTATTTCAATTACCGACGGCCAGATTTATCTGGAGCCCAATATGTTCTTTGCTGGTGTGCGTCCGGCAATTAATGTCGGTCTTTCGGTTTCCCGCGTGGGTGGTGCCGCCCAGGAAAAAGCCATGAAGCAGGTCGCTGGTACCCTTCGTCTGGATCTTGCCCAATACCGTGAACTGGAATCATTTGCCGCATTTGGTTCTGATCTGGATGCGGCTACTCAGAAACAGCTGACCCGTGGTGCCCGTCTGGTTGAGATTTTAAAACAGCCCCAATATCAACCGCTTCCCCTTGAAAAACAGGTTGCGATATTATTTGCCGGAACCAAAGGGTTCCTTGATGAATTGCCGCTTAATGTTCTGGCAAAATATGAGGCAGGTCTGTACCAGTTTATTGAAAGCCGATATCCTCAGATTTTTAGCGGTATCGCAGAAGAAAAAAAGATATCAGATGATATGGAACAATTAATGAAAAAGGCGCTGGCTGAATACGGCGATGAGTTTAAAGACACCATCAAATAAGTGATTGTTTCATACCTAATAATGAATAAATTATGCTGATAAGGGCAGTAAACATATGGCGACACTAAAAGAAGTGCAATCAAAGATAACCAGCGTTAAAAAGACCAAGCAGATTACAAAAGCCATGAACATGGTGGCAACGTCTCGGTTGCGCGGTGCCCAGACTGCAATGGAAGGGTTTCGCCCCTATGCTGAAAAATTTTCTGAAGTATTAGGTAATATTGCTGATAAAGCAGGAGAGGCCGCAAGCCCGTTGTTAACTCCCCGAGAAGAAATCAATAAAATTAATATCGTGTTAATGACCTCCGACCGTGGTCTTTGTGGTGGTTTTAATTTTAATTTAATTGAAGCGGCTGAAAAATTGATGAAAGAAAAAGTAAGCCAGGGAATGGATGTTTTATTTACCAATTTCGGGAAAAAGGGCCGGGACTGGTGTCGCAACAATAAACAGCAGATCACCAAGGAGTATTTAAATGTCGTTGGTGCAAAATTTGGTTTTAATGTTGCTTCGACATCCGGACAGGAATTAATTGATGGTTTTTTAGACGGAACCTATGATGAAGTTTACGTTGTCTTTGCCAATTTTCAAGGCATTGCAGCACAACCGCCTGTCGTAAAGCAACTTCTGCCGATCCCGGTAATTGATGCAGCAACTTCTGGGACAGACGATGACGCATCATATGTTGCGGAGCATATTATTGAACCATCACCGGATGAATTATTAAATGAGATGCTCCCCAAAAATATTTTTATTCAGATTTATAATGGATTGCTTGAAACATCGACCAGTGAACATGCGGCGCGCATGAAGGCGATGGATAATGCCACCAAGGCATGTAACGATATGATCGAAAATCTGACCCTGGCATATAATAAAGCCCGCCAGGCGGCTATTACAATGGAGTTGATGGACATTATCGGTGGCGCTGAAGCACTTAAGGGATAACCCGCAAATAATATTTGCATTATATAGTCTTTTAGGAGGTCTTTCAAATGGGAGAAAACACAGGTAAGGTAACACAGGTTATGGGGCCTGTTGTCGATGTTGAATTTGAACAGGGCAATCTGCCTGAGATACTTACGGCACTTTTAATTACCAATGCGGCGATCAACGATGAACCGGATAACCTGGTTGTCGAGGTGGCAATGCATTTGGGTGATAACGTTGTCCGTACGATCGCAATGGATGTTACGGATGGTCTCGTTCGCGGCATGCCGGTTAAAGATACCGGTGGTCCGATTATGATGCCGGTGGGGGAAGCATCATTGGGAAGAGTGATGAACGTCGTCGGAAAACCGGTGGATGGGCTTGGGCCTGTTAGCCATGAAAAAATGATGCCGATTCATAGAGCTGCGCCGAAACTGACGGAACAGGATACGTCTGTTCATGTTCTTGAAACCGGTGTTAAGGTTATTGATTTGCTTGTACCTTTTCCCCGTGGCGGTAAAATGGGTATGTTTGGTGGTGCCGGTGTTGGGAAGACTGTTATCATGATGGAAATGGTTAATAATATCGCCATGCAGCATGGTGGTATTTCCGTTTTTGCCGGTGTGGGTGAAAGGACCCGTGAAGGAAATGATCTTTATCATGAAATGAAGGACTCTGGGGTTCTTCCCAAAGCAGCATTGATTTATGGCCAGATGACTGAACCTCCCGGAGCCCGTGCCCGTGTTGCTTTGTCCGCATTGACATGCGCTGAATATTTCAGAGATGTAGAAGGTCAGGATGTTTTGATTTTTATCGATAATATTTTCCGGTTTACTCAGGCTGGTTCTGAAGTTTCTTCACTGCTCGGACGCATGCCTTCCGCAGTTGGTTATCAACCGACATTGGCAGTTGATTTGGGTGCTCTTCAGGAAAGAATTACGTCTACGGATAAGGGTTCTATTACTGCTGTTCAGTGTGTTTATGTGCCCGCAGATGATTTGACAGACCCTGCGCCGGCCACAACATTTGCGCATCTAGACGGAACCGTTGTTTTGTCACGCCAGATTGCAGAACTGGGTATTTATCCGGCTGTTGACCCCCTTGATTCTACTTCCCGAATTCTGGATCCCGGATATATCGGTGAAGAACATTATCAGGTTGCCCGTGAAGTACAGCAGATGCTTCAGAAATATAAAGAACTTCAGGATATTATTGCGATTCTCGGTATGGACGAATTATCTGATGAAGATAAGGTCACCGTATCCCGCGCAAGAAAAATGCAGAGATTCCTGTCTCAGCCGTTCCACGTTGCTGAAACGTTTACAGGCCTGTCCGGTGAGTATGTAAAGATTGCGGATACGATCAAGGCGTTTAAAGAAATTAGTGAAGGTAAGTATGATGACCTTCCGGAACAGGCGTTTTATATGGTGGGTACTATTGAACAAGCCATTGATAAAGCAAAAAAAATGGCATCTTAATGATAGATAAAATAAGGTAAGGGGAAGTTCATGGCTGAAGTATTAAAATTAGAAGTCGTTACCCCGGAAAAATATGTTATCAGCGAAGATGTTGAGATCGTTATGGCTCCTGGTACGCTTGGTGAATTTGGTGTGCTCAGTGGGCATACGCCTTTTTTGACATCACTGAAGCCTGGCAGGATTAATTATAAGGATTCCACGGGTAAGGAAAATCTGATTTTTGTTAGTGGCGGTTTTTCAGAGGTGCTTCCGGATCGGGTGACCATCTTGGCTGAATCCGCAGAAAGGCGCCAGGAAATCGATATCGATCGTGCAAGGGCAGCTCTTGAACGGGCACAGAAACGACTGGCTCAGGAAAAAGCGGATAATATCAATTTTGACCGGGCAAAAATTGCAATGTATCGTGCGATTGAACGAATTAAAATTGCTGAAACCCAGGGTTTATAACATACTGAGTGTCATAAATTGTCGAACGTATTATTTGACAATTCACTTTTATAAAAATAAGGACAAGTCATGCTTTGGTTTGTCCTTATTTGTTTATTATGTATATTTAAAAGTTTTTATTATTCTTGATAAAAGAAGCTGGCTATGACTGATTTAAATGATGGCGTTGGAATTATAATCCTTGCTGCAGGCAAGGGAACCCGAATGAAGTCTGAGAAGGCAAAAGTGCTGCATTTGCTTTTCGGTCGACCGATGATTTTGCATGTTGTGGATACAGCCGTCAAAGTTACGGGAAAAGATATCATTATTGTTATTGGAAATCAGGCGGATAAAGTCAGAGAAATTGTTTCTGAAAAAGCGGATGTTCAATTTGCATTACAGAAAGAACAAAGAGGAACCGGGCATGCTGTTCAATGCGCGTTGCCTGAATTGTCAAAAGATTGCGCTAACGTTGTTATTTTGTCCGGTGATGTTCCGTTGATTAAATTTTCAACCATTCAGGATCTTATTAAGGGGCATGTGAATTATAAAAATGATGTTACGGTCCTGGGCGTTTGTCTTGAAAATCCTTTTGGCTATGGCCGGATTGTGGAAAACAAGTCCGGTGGGGTTGAAAAAATAGTTGAAGAAACCGATGCCGCTGAAATAGAAAAAAAGATTAATACCGTTAATTCAGGAATATATTGTGTAAAACGGGATTTTCTGGAAACATCTTTATTGAAAATAAAGTCGAATAATAATCAAAATGAAATTTATTTGACGGATATTGTAGAAGTTGCAAATAATTATCATAAAAAAATTGGGTTAAAGATCTGCGAAGATCCAACAGAAGTCATGGGGATAAATACCCCTCAGGATTTGCTGAAGATAGAAACCATGCAGATGGGATCATGAATTATCTTGACTTTAAAACATTGCAAATATTATAACTTAATACAGAAGTGAGGTAAAAATTTGGATAATGATAATGTAATGCGCCAATTTGATCAAATTGAACAAAAGGTTGGAAATCTAATTACGCGATGTGAATCCCTTGAAAATTTAAATTTGGAACTTTCTGGCAAAGTTAAAAGCTTGGAGGCTGAACTTAATAAAAAGGTTGAAATAGAAAATAAACATTCGGAACAAAGGGCATTAATTCGTTCTAAGGTAGACAATATTCTGGCAAAACTTAATAATCTCAATGAAAATAAAATCGAGTAATCGTTTATTTACCGATTGGGGAAAGTGGTTATAAATTCGTGGAGCAGGTAATAAAAATTGAACTGTTAGGAGAGACCTTTAAGTTTAAGTCTGAACAAAATCGTAAAAATTTAAAAGAAATTTTATCATATATGATGGACGAACTCCACAAGGTTGAAGAACAGTTTCCCCCACACGCATTAAAAACCAATAAATTGGCCATACTCGTCATGACTGCATTGAATATTTCCAAACAGTATGTTGAGTTAACCGCCAATCATTCAGAATTTTTGGATTCTGTTTCATCCAGGGCGTTAAAACTGGATGAAATGATTGACAGGCAATAATGTTAATGCGTTTTGCTGATTTTTTGTACTTAGAAGAATTTTATCGGACGATATCTTAAACGAATAAAATGATAATTTAATTGATACCCCTGCTGTGTTCGTGATTGGATTATATCCCTTGACCCAATACTAACATTAAGGGAGCCTTCACTGGTTTTGGTGAGCAAGTTCCGCTTGTACGGAAAAGCCTAAAGAAACTATAAGGCGCCCACCTTGACGGTCAGGTTCAAGGTCTGTTCAACACGGCTACAAGCGGGGGTATTTAATTTTATTGCCTATTAACGAATGCCTTTTTCTGAAGCAATGGCAATTTTATTCGTATTGTTTAATTTCATTTCACCTTTCCAGCCTTTAGAACATCATAAAGATCACTTGCCTAAATCTCATCGCAAACTTATCGTTATCTCATCTTTGAAAGATTACTTTATATCTTTAAAGATATCTTTATAATATTTCATGCAGGGAGAAAATGAATGGATGGAACATATATTTTATTAATTGTTATCGGCACCTTTTTGGGTTGTTTGGGCGCTCATTACTTTCGAGAGCGAATCAGCTCTCAAAAAATGAAAGATGCGGATGATAAAGCGCGGATGATCGTCGAATCAGCTGAGCGTAAATCTGAATCGTTGGTAAAAGAAGCGCAGCTTGAAGCCAAAGATCGCCTTTTTAAAATGAAAAGCGATTTTGATGCCGAAACCGTAGAAGCCCGCGCAGGATTAAAAAAACTTGAAAATCGGATACAGCAAAAAGAAGAAAATGTTGAAAAAAAGAATGACCAGGTTGAATTGCAGTTAAAAGAAGCAAATCGTAAAGACAAGGAACTTAACAAAAAAGAGACTAAAATTTTTGATTTAGAAAAGAATTATAATGATTTAATAGACCGTCAAAATAAACAGTTGGAAGAGATTTCAGGCCTTACGGTTGAAGGCGCAAAAGAATTATTAATCCAGTCCATGGAAAATGAAGCCCGGCACGATGCGGCAAAAATAGTTAAACGAATTACAGCCGAAGCAAAAGAAAATGCTGACAAGGACGCCAAGAAAATAATGGCAACAGCCATGCAGCGATATGCCGGTGATTTTGTCGCTGAGCGCACCGTTTCCGTTGTCCAGCTTCCGGATGATGAAATGAAGGGCCGCATTATTGGACGTGAAGGCAGAAACATTCGTGCGCTTGAAGCGGCCACCGGTATCGATTTAATCATAGACGATACGCCGGAGGCAGTTATCCTTTCAGGTTTTAATCCGGTCAGACGGGAAGTGGCTCGCCTGTCTTTAATTCGATTAATTGAAGACGGCCGTATTCATCCGGCCAGAATCGAAGATATTGTAAAAAAGATTACGGAAGAAGTTGAAGTTGAAATCAAGGAAGCCGGTGACCAGGCAGCATTTGATCTCGGGGTTCACGGCATTAGCACTGAGCTGATCCGAGTACTGGGTCGTTTAAAGTTCCGAACCAGTTATGCCCAGAATGTATTACAGCATTCTGTTGAAGTGGGTTTTTTTTGTGGTGCCATGGCAGCAGAATTGGGCTTAAATGTTAAATTGGCAAAACGAATGGGTTTGCTTCATGACATTGGAAAAGCGATTGATCATGAAGTGGATGGCGCGCATGCCGATCTTGGGGCCAAGCTTGCCAAAAAATGCGGTGAATCGCCAAAGGTTGTTTACGCGATTGCCGCCCACCATGAAGCGGTTCCGCCCGAATCCGTATATGATCTTCTGGTTCAGGCGGCCGACAGTCTTTCAGGAGCCAGACCTGGAGCAAGAAAAGAACGGCTTGAGAATTATATCAAACGACTTGATGAACTTGAAGCAATTGCAAATGGTTTCAAAGGCGTTTCCAATTCATATGCCATTCAGGCGGGCAGGGAATTGCGGGTTATTGTTGAAAGTGGAACGATTTCAGATGATGACTCCATTATGTTAAGTAAGGATATTGTTAAAAAAATTGAAGAACTGTTGACATTTCCCGGTCAAATCAGGGTGACGGTGATCCGTGAGACCAGAGCAGTGGAATATGCAAATAAATAGGGGTTATGTTGCGTATGAATGTTATTAAGGTACTTCAGGATCGCGGGTTTATTGAAAATAAAACGCATGAAAAAGAACTCTATGCGTATTTAGAAAATGGTAACGCGTCATGTTACATTGGTTTTGATCCAACCGCATCCAGTCTTCATGTGGGAAGTCTTGTTCCGATTATGTCTCTTGCCCATATGCAGCGCAACGGTCATCATCCCATTGCCCTTGTCGGTGGCGGAACGGGTCTGATTGGAGACCCGAGCGGTAAAACCGAAATGCGTAAATTGATCACCAAAGAAGATGTGGCATTCAATAAAATCGGTATAAAGAAACAACTGTCTAATTTTATAAATTTTTCAGATAACAGTGTGGAGCTGGTCGATAATGCGGACTGGTTGACTGGTTTGGGATACATTGATTTTTTAAGGGATATTGGCCGTTTTTTTTCTGTTAATCGGATGGTGAAGGCGGAAAGTTATAAATTACGCCTTGAATCTGATGAGGGGTTAAGTTTTATTGAGTTTAATTATATGCTGCTACAAGCCTATGATTTTATGAAACTGGCTGATTCTCATAGCTGTCTGCTTCAAATGGGCGGCAGTGACCAATGGGGAAATATTGTTGCCGGCGTGGATCTGGTTCGCAGAAAACTTCAGAAAACCGCCTTTGGTATCACTTTTCCCTTAATTACCACCAGCAGCGGTGCCAAAATGGGAAAAACAGCCAGTGGAGCAGTCTGGCTGGATCCGGAGCGGACATCCCCTTATGATTATTACCAGTTCTGGGTGAACACGGATGATAATGATGTGGCCCGCTTTTTGGCTTTGTTTACATTTTTGCCCATGAAAGAGATAGAAGAAGTTAAAAAGCTGGATGGGGCTGATTTAAATAATGCCAAGGTGATTTTGGCGTATGAAACAACAAAGTTATGTCATGGTAAGGATGAGGCTGCAAAAGCTAAACAAAGTGCATTGGCTAATTTTGGCCGACGAATCATTCCTGATTCTATTTTACCATCGAGTGGTATTGTAAGAGGTTCAACCGATCAGGATGACACAACACCCCAGAGCACGTTTGAAGTATCCATGTTTGACTCCGGCATACCGGCGTTTAAATTATATCATCAAGTCGGGCTGGCCCAATCCGGGAGTGCGGCCCGTCGTTTGATTCAGCAGGGCGGTGCATATTTGAATGGAAATCGTATTGAATCAACTGATTATATTATTGGTTGCAATGACATAGAAAACGATGAAATTCTTTTAAAAGCCGGCAAGAAAAAAATTCATAAAATAAAGATAAAAATGTAACAAAACCTGTTGACAACGGGTTTCACATTCTATATCTATTACTTTTCTCAAACACAAGTAACAACAAAGTTACTCACGTTTGAAAAAAACTTGACTGTTCTTTTTTTTCAGTTAAGCTAAAAATTAGGTGCAATATTTTTTTCAATGACACCTTTGATCTTTGAAAACTAAATAGTGACGAATAAAGTTGAATTTGAGTTTAAACAGGATTGATTAATGAGTGCTTTTCGGAGTGCTTGACATATTAATTGGAGAGTTTGATCCTGGCTCAGAATGAACGCTGGCGGCGTGCTTAACACATGCAAGTCGAACGAGAAAGCCGTAGCTTGCTATGGCGAGTAAAGTGGCGCACGGGTGAGTAACGCG
>JAGGYV010000291.1 GCA_021162325.1 Desulfobacteraceae bacterium
CGGATGATCCCTGCGGCCGTCCGCTGAATTTTTTGCTCCAGGAATTCAACCGGGAATTTAACACCATGGGAAGCAAGGCCGGGGATGCTGAGATTGCACATATGATTGTATCGGCTAAAACCGAGCTTGAAAAAATTCGGGAACAGGTCCAGAATGTGGAATAAAGGCAAAATATTTCAAACCCAAAAAGTGTGAAGTGACTAAAGTGAGCTAAATTGCCTAAAGTTCCGGACGGCGCTAAACGCGCGATCATTATTTATTATAGTTAATTATCAAAATTGACAATGCTGGAGGCATTAACCATAACTTTAGATCACTTCAAACTTTGATGGCTTCGTAAAAAATCCGAATTCTTTGTTGCGCTGCATCCTTCGTTTCTTCATGGTACGCTAAGTACAAATCATCACTCAGGATTTGCGCGCCTCGCCGATTTGATGAGATTGGTGGAACTTTTTTCTTTGCCATCGGAATCTGGCCTCTACTAATTTATCATTTTTTAATATCTCCAGAAAGGGAACATGTCATACACTTTATTGAATATTGGTTATGGGAGCAGCGTCGTCGCGGATGATGTCATCGCCATTCTGGCTCCGAATTCCGCTCCGATGCGGCGCTTACGGGATGAAGCAAAAGAAGATAAAAGGTTGATTGACGCCACCCATGGCCGCAAAACGCGATCGATCATTATTATGAAAGACAACCATATCATACTATCAGCCACCCAGACCGATACAATCTCGCAAAGATATGTGGCATTAAACGAAGAAAAAGAATAGAACAAGTTCATTGAAACATGTCTGACAACACCCCAGAACATAAACCGGAAAAAATCCCAAAGCACAAGATTGATACCATCCGGGCAACCTCTTCCAGCCGTTCAGAAAACGGGAACATTTTCATCATCTCTGCCCCGTCCGGTGCCGGCAAAACCACATTATGCAATGCAATATTAAAAAAATTCCCGAATCTGCAATACTCGATTTCACACACCACCAGAAAACCGAGAACCAATGAATCAGACGGTGTGGATTATTTTTTTATTACCTCAGATGAATTTAAACAAAACATTGAAAACGGCACATGGGCAGAATGGGCACAAGTGCATGATCATTTTTATGGAACATCCGCACAATTTATTGACCGCCACTTGTCCGAGGGAAAAGATATCCTGCTTGATATTGATGTCAACGGTGCCCGGCAGATCCTGCGCCGATATCCGGACAGCGTCACAATATTCATTATGCCACCGACATTTGAAACATTATCACAGCGCCTTAAGCACAGAGGCACGGACAGTGATGAGATCATTGCCAAACGGCTAAAAAATGCAAAAACAGAAATTGCACAAAAAGATTTTTATAAACATATAGTTGTAAACGACTCACTGCCTGAAGCCGTTGAAATGCTTTCCGCTATCATATCTGACAATCAGATCAGCTAATTTTCCAAATAAACTTCCGACGATTATAAACACCGAGAAGAACAAATGAAAACTGAAACAATTTATGGCATTCACCCTGTTTTTGAAGCCTTGCAGGCCAAAAGACGGACCTTTCATGAAATCTTTTTATTAAACAAGACAAACCAGCGGCTTGAGAATATTGCCGAGCTCGCTCAGTCTGCCGGTATTCAGATTCGATATTTGTCGCGCCAAAAGCTTCAATCCCTTACCGGCATTGATACCCATCAGGGAGTTGCGGCCAACGTTTCGCCCTACCCGACCCTTGCTCTTTCCGATTTGATCAGCACCAATCATTCTGCCACACCATCTCACTTTTTCCTTATGATCGATAATATTGTGGATCCTCATAATCTCGGTGCTTTACTGCGCACGGCACTATGCGCAACATTAACCGGTGTGATTATTCCGAAAGACCGATCAGCTGAACCGTCGCCGACTGTCTCAAAATCTTCTGCCGGTGCCTTAGAGCACATTCGACTGGCAACGGTTGTCAATATGGTAAATGCCATGAAGGAATTACAAAAGAACAATATATGGATCATCGGACTTGACAAAGACGGAGATCGATCGATATATGAAAACGATTTTACAGGAAATATTGCCCTGATCGTTGGCGGTGAAGAAAACGGTATCCGCCCGCTGGTTAAAAAAAACTGCGATTTTTTAAGTTTTATTCCGCAATACGGTCCGGTCAGCTCCTTAAATGCATCAGTGGCAGGTGCCATTGCCATGTATGAGGCTTACAGACAACGACAACCTTGATGGCTTCGTAAAAAAATTATCATGGTGACGAGTCACCACTGTATGAGAGAATAACTTATATTTTGGTAGGCCGGGTTTCTTACCCGGCAATTTATGTGGTCTGACCATTTGTCGGGAAAGAATCCCGACCTACGATTTGACCGATTATCAATTAAATTATTTGAAAGCTTTTTTGAGAATTTTCGCAACACTATAACGAAAACAACTTATCAAAATTAAAAGGAAAATAATATATGAAAACTCCAGGCATTATCACTAAAAACAGTGACGGATCTTTAAATGTCCCTGACAATGCAACCATACCGTTTATTGAAGGTGACGGCATTGGTCCGGATATCTGGCGGGCGACCCGAACGGTTATTGATGGGGCAATTGCCGCAGCGTATAAGGGTTCCAAAAAAATCAACTGGCTGGAATTATATGTCGGTAAAAAAGGATACGAAAAAACCGGAAAATGGCTTCCCGAAGAAGCGTTAGACACCATTAAAAAACATGTAGTGGCCATCAAGGGGCCTTTAACCACACCGATCGGGAAAGGCATCCGAAGCCTCAATGTCACCATCCGCCAAAAACTGGATCTTTTTGCCTGCATCCGCCCGGTCAAATATATTGATTCGGTCCCCAGTCCCATGAAACACCCGGAAAAAATCAACATGGTGGTATTCCGGGAAAACACGGAAGATGTGTATGCCGGGATTGAATGGGAAAGCCAAAGCGATGAAGCCCATGCGGTCATCCGCTTTCTGACGGATAAAATGAACGCCACCATTGCCGAAAATTCCGGCATCGGCATCAAACCGATGAGCGCTGAAAATTCCAAACGCCTGGTGGCCAAAGCGATTTCCCATGCCATTGACAATGGATATACCAGTGTTACGCTGATGCACAAAGGCAATATTATGAAATTTACAGAAGGCGCTTTCAATAAGTGGGGATATGAAGTTGCCAAAGAAAAATTCGGCGACGTTACCATTACCGAGGACGAACTCTATAAATCTTACGACGGCAAACTTCCTGAAGGTAAAATCCTGATCAAAGACCGCATCGCGGACATGCTGTTCCAGCAGGTGCTGCTACGGCCGGAAGAATTTGACGTCATCGCCACCCCGAATTTAAACGGAGATTATATTTCTGATGCCCTGGCCGCCCAGGTCGGCGGCCTTGGCATGGCCCCCGGCGCGAATATCGGTGAGGAGTGTGCTGTATTTGAAGCGACTCACGGTACAGCGCCCAAGTATGCGAATCTTGATAAAGTCAATCCCAGTTCCCTGATTTTATCCGGCGCCATGATGCTGGACTATATAGGCTGGAAAGAGGCGGCTGATATCATTCGCACAAGTCTCCAGGCAACCGTCAAAGCCAAAACCGTTACCTATGATCTGGCCCGCCAGATTGACGGGGCGAGCAAAATTTCATGCTCGGCATTTGGTGATGCTATGGTTGCAAAAATGTAATTACTGATGGCTTTGCAAAAAGTCCAAATTCTGTGTTGCACTGCATTCTTCGTCACTGCGGATTAGACGAGCTACGCCTCATTCCTCTGAATTTGTGCGCCTTGAATTTGGAGCTTTTTTCTTTGCCATCCAAACCTGTTTTATTTCAGGATCACCATATCTGAATCACCTAAAATTCAGGGGCTAATATCAGAAACCAAATGCTTAAACGCATATTCCAGACATTTAAACATTCAATTTTCCCTTCAAAATGTCTTGAATGTGGACAGTTTTTTCATCCACATCAGGACAAATCGACGGGAAAAATACTTTTTGATTCAATGTATCATGACCCGATAGAAACTATTTTTTATCAGGTCATGACCCCGTATCTCTGCCCGTCATGTGCACGGAAATTTACTCCGATTGTTGCCCCTTTCTGCACAACATGTGGACGGCCGTTTGAAAGCCAATCCGGCGACGGCGAGAATCATCAATGCGGTAACTGCATTCAGAATAAACCCGTCTGCCACCGAATCCGGGCAGCCGGAACCTATAATGGTGCCTTAAAATCAATCATTCATGCATTAAAATACAAAAATAAACCGCATCTGGCCCGCCCGCTTGGAAGGTTGCTTTTTTCCTCATTTATGAAATATTATGATATCAATACCATTGATACCATTATACCGGTCCCGCTGCATATTTCCCGCTTAAAAAAAAGAGGATTTAATCAGGCGGTCATGTTGATCAGGCAATGGCCGGATTTATTTGCTGGAATTCACTCTGACCGGTTTGCACAATTGGATTTTAAAAACCTGCGAAGAAACCGTAAAACGATATCACAAACCGGGTTGGGAAAAGAAAAAAGAAAACAAAACGTGAAAGGTGCTTTCGCTGTTCATGATGCGTCTAAAATATCAGGAAAGCAGGTACTCATCATTGATGATGTTTTTACAACCGGGTCTACCTGCCATGAATGTGCTAAAACCTTGATCAAAAGCGGCGCAAAAACCGTCAGTGTTTTGACACTGGCCCGAGCAGACTGATTATACTGATGGCTTTGTAAAAAGTACAATGTCTATTTTAGCTTTGGGTTGCACTAAATTCTTCGTCACTGCGGAGTAGCAAGCTACACCTCATTCCTCAGAATTCGTGCGCCTCGCCAATTGTTACGATTGGTGAAACTTTTTTCTTTGCCATCCGAAACTTTTTTTTACAAAATTATATAAGGATGTTTTATGGCGAATAGTGCAGAAACCATTATTGCAGGCATTCTCCAGTTTGACGTGAAAACCGGTGATATTGATGCAAACATGACATCTATGATCAATGGCATTCAACGTTTGGGTGAAAAAGGAGCTCAGATCACCGTCCTTCCTGAACTGTGGTCTGCCGGATTTAACAGCTTATCAAAGGTCAATGAACAAGCTGAACAAACACCGAAAATAATAGATAAGCTGAGTGATCTGGCAAAAAAATACCGGATGGTCATTGCCGGATCCCTGCCGGAAAAATCCGAAGGTCATCTATACAATACTATGATGGTCATTGATAGCGATGGGACGGTTGCCGGACGTTACCGAAAAATTCATCTCTTTTCTTTTATCGGAGAAGACAAAGTATTTTCCGCAGGCAACCAGGCAATTATGTGCAGCACATCATACGGACCCATCGGCCTGATGATCTGCTTTGATCTCCGTTTTCCCGAGTTGTGCCGTTCACTGGCCCTGTCCGGCGCAAGGATAGTCATTGTATCCGCTCAATGGCCGGCAAGCCGGATTCATCACTGGAACACACTGCTGCAGGCACGTGCCATTGAAAACCAGATTTTTATTGCAGCAGCCAATCGCGTGGGCAAAGATGCAGATCTTTCGTTTAACGGGCATTCCCAGATTATTTCCCCGGATGGTAAAGTACTTGCTAAAATTATCGACCAGACTGATGAGGCCTTTACTGAAATCAATTTTAATGAGGTCGATATTGTACGTAACCGGTTTAACTGTTTAACTCAAAGACGAATTTCCGCATATACCTCCGCATATACCAATGATATTAAATAATAAAAACGGTCTTCATTTTTTTTCATATTCAAAATTTAATGCCTTTGGTGATATCCGTCATGGCGTATTTATCCGCAATAATGGAATCAGTTCAGGTGCCTATAACAGCCTGAATGTGGGACTTTCAGTTGGCGACAAAAAAAAATCGGTTGCAAACAACAGAAAAACCATTGCCCGATGTATGGGTACGCAAAAACTTGTTTTTATAAACCAAATTCATAAAACAAATATTATAGTTTTTAAAAATAATGATGCAGAGCGTTTAACTGAAACAAATGCATCTTCTTTTACAGGAGATGCTATGATCACGGATATTCCCGGAAAATTTCTTGCTATTCAGACAGCCGACTGTCAGGGAATAGTCTTGTATGACCCGGAAAAAAAAGTGGTGGCCAATGTCCATTCCGGATGGCAAGGCAGTATTAAAAACATTGCCGGCGCTTGTGTTGAATCCATGAAAACAGAATTTGATTGCCGCCCGGAAAATATTTATGCCGGCATCTCCCCATCACTTGGGCCTTGCTGTGCTGAATTTATTCATTTTCAGCAGGAAATTCCCGAAAAATTCTGGTGCTACAAAAACACTGCCCACTATTTTGATTTCTGGAAAATCAGTACACACCAATTGCAAGAAGCCGGGGTCAGACCTGAAAATATTGAAATATCGAATATTTGTACAAAATGTAATAGTCACCTGTTTTTTTCTTTTCGCAAAAAGAATCAAACCGGAAGATTTGTTTCCGTTATCGGCTTGAAATAATCATTTAAATATATTAAATCCATTCTGACATGAAATCGTCTGCTTCAAAATATCAGGAAACGGCTAAAGTAATCTGGAACAAACCGGAAAGCCGCTCCTATTACCGGATCGGCCTGGCCTGCAGCTCCGTTTACGAAAACGCCCGGCCCGGCCAGTTTGTAACACTTCACCTGCCCGGAAATTTGACGCCGTTGTTACGTCGACCGTTTTCCATCCATCGTCTGATTAAAGAAAACGGGCATATTGTTGGAATGGAAATTTTATATAAAGTGGTCGGCGGATTTACTGAAAAACTGACCCGGGCCACCGCCGGAGATCCGGTCAATCTTCTGGGGCCCATTGGAAAAGGGTTTACGGTTTCAAAAAATTTTAAAAAAGTCGCGCTGGTCGGGGGCGGTATCGGCATCGCCCCTCTGATTTTCCTCACAGACGCTCTCAAAGAATCCGGCGTCCGCTTATCCAACTCCATTGCCTGTCTTGGGGGCCGGACATCAGATGATATCTTATGCAAAACAATTTTCAAATCATTTGATATAACCGTCTGCACAACCACTGATGACGGCTCTGAAGGGGAACAGGCCCTGGTCACCCGGCCCCTTGAAAAATGGATCACATCAAACAACCCGGACATGATCTATGCCTGCGGTCCCATGCCCATGCTCAGGGCGGTCGCGGACATTGCCAATAAAAACAAACTGCCGTGTGAAATATCTATTGAAACCATCATGGCATGCGGGCTTGGTGCCTGTCTGGGATGTGCAGTGAATAAAAATGAAACTACCGGAAAATATCAGCATGCCTGCATTGACGGCCCCGTATTTAACGCAAAAAATATTAACTTATAATACGATTATAAAAGTATGACTGACACACTATTTGAAAAATATGAATTAACGCAAAAAGTGCGCGCTTCCGGGTGAGCGGCAAAACTAAGTCCAGGGGTCCTGGACAGAGTGGTGTCAACACTGAAAATCAAGTCAGACCCGCGTCTGCTGGTTGGGATCGCGACATCTGATGATGCCGGCGTTTATCAATTATCCGACGATACCGCATTGATTCAAACACTGGATTTTTTTACGCCCGTGGTGGATAATCCGTTTGACTTTGGTTTGATTGCTGCGGCCAACGCATTAAGTGATGTGTATGCCATGGGCGGCCGACCGATTACCGCCATGAATATCGTCTGCTTTCCATCAGAAGATCTTCCCGAATCTGTATTGCAGGAAACCCTTGCCGGCGGCCTGGAAAAAATTCATGAAGCCGGGACCATCCTCGTTGGCGGGCACAGCGTGGAAGACGCGGAATTCAAATACGGCCTTTCCCTGACCGGTCTGGTTCACCCAAATCGGATTCTGACCAATGCAAACTGCCACCAAAATGACCGTCTTATTTTAACCAAACCTATTGGTACCGGCATTCTGGCAACTGCAATCAAAGGGAAACTGGCAAACCAAAAAATCATCCGAAATCTGGTGAATGTGGCATCCACACTCAATAAATACGCCGCTGACATAATATCTGAATTTGATCCAAACGCTGCCACCGATATTACCGGTTTCGGCCTGGCCGGTCACATATATGAAATGGCATCTGCTGCCAAAATACAGATCACCCTGTATTCGGAAAGCGTGCCGCTGATCGAAGACGTCCTTGATTTTGCCCGCATGGGCATGTTTCCGGCCGGTGCGTATAACAACAAGGAATTCTTTAAAACCGGTGTAACCATCCATCCAGACGTTGATGCCGTTATCGCCGACCTCATGTTTGACCCGCAGACATCCGGCGGACTGATCGTCTCTTTAAGTGATGCAAAGGCAGATGACTGCCTAAAGGCCCTTCATGATCAGGGTATTGAGGCACAAATCATCGGGGAAGTCACCGGTGTCGTTTCTGATAAAACGATCGGCAGGGATTCATGCGGACGGGTAATTATTAATTAAAAACACCGGCAAATATACTTTTAAAAAACCATCCCTTCCTTTGTAGAACCTACTGATATTTTATTATATTTTAAATATATCGTATTAAATTCAAAATATTAAATCATTTTATTTTTTTATATTGACCTCTTTGCTTTCACATGATATTTACATTTCCCTTAAAGTTTTTATTCTTTGCGCCCATGTTCATTGCGCCCATATTCATTGTGTACAAAGGATGGTTGCATGAAAAAAGAAACCCGGCAGATGTTCAAAGAGCTTGGATATTACAGTAGCCTCGGGTTTTCAGTGGCGCTGGCAATTTTTATTGGTGTGTTTATCGGCCTTTTTCTTGATAGCCGGCTGGGAACAGCGCCATGGTTTTTGTTTATTTTTTTTGCCTTAGGGATAGCTGCTGCTGCAAAGAATATAATGATTGCACTTAAAAAAAGCAAAAACATGTGAAATAAAATCATGTCAATACAGCAAAGACTTCTAACATTTATTGTCCGATCCAACTGGATACTGCTGATTTTATCCGCCGCTGTGGGCTATTTTACGACTTCTCCCGGAATCACATCAGGTATTATCGCCGGCGGCCTGATCGTCACCATCAATTTCCATCTCCTGTACCGCACACTGAAAAAATCCCTGACACCTCCCCATCTGGCATCCCCCAATGTTGTACTGATAAAATATTATATCCGATTTATTATCAGCGGGCTGATCATCTTATTGCTTATAGCAGGGAATTACGTAAATCCCCTGGGACTGTTTATTGGATTGTCGGTGGTTGTGGCAAGTATTATGCTGGCCACCCTGTACGAAGTTAAAAATAATATTTTCAAGGAGGCGGTATAAAGTGGAACATCCCTTTTTATTTTTCTCTAAGCTTTTTGAATTGTTCGGCATGGGACAGTTTGCGCATAACAACCCGCATATAATTTATACATGGGTCGTTATGGCAATACTTATTGGCCTTGGTGCATTGGCAGCCAAAGGTATTCGCATGGTTCCCACCAAAGCACAGAATGTCTCGGAACTTATCGTTTCCAGCATGGAAGAATTCATGGTCGAGATTACCGGTGAAGAAGGCCGCTGGCTGTTTCCACTGGCCGGCACGGTTTTCCTTTATGTGTTTATCGGTAACCTGATCGGCCTGGTACCGGGATTTTTTCCGCCCACCGCAGACCTGAACACCACGGCATCGATTGCCCTGGTGGTCTTTACCTTTACCCACGTAATCGGCATTAAATACCATGGCGCAGCTTATATTAAGCATTTTATGGGACCTGTCTGGTGGATGAGTCCATTGATCTTTGTTATTGAAATCATCGGTCACTTTGCCAGAATTTTATCTCTTTCCTTCCGTCTTTTCGGAAACATGATGGGACATGAAATTGTGCTGGGTATTCTTTTCGGTCTTGCCGGTGCCTTTTTTGCTCCGCTGCCGATTATGGCGCTGGGTATTTTTGTATCGTTTGTACAGGCGTTTGTTTTCTTTCTGCTCTCAGTTATCTATTTTTCCGGTGCCATGGAACACGCGCATTAATTAATCCGAAAAAATATCAAAAACAGAAAAAATTAAGTTAATACGGCAAAGAAAAAAGTTCTACCAATGTTATAAAATCGGCAAGGCACGCAAATTCTGAGTGATGATTCGTACTTGTCGTACTTTGAAGAAACGAAGGATGCAGCGCAACGCAGAAGTTGGACTTCCAAATAACTTAATTGTTAACGATGGAACAAATTGTAGGTCGGGATTCCATTCCCGACAAAAGATATCCGTTCATTGCCGGGTAGAAAACCCGGCCTACTTTGCAAAAATTATTTATTGATATAATGACGCGAAGCGCCATCCGATAGCTTTTTACGAGACTATCAATTTTATTGCTAACTTTTATGGGAAGATGGAAGAAGCAAATTATTAATTTTTTTTAAGGAGGTAGTTAAATTATGGAATTTTTTGTCGCATGTGCATTCGCTGCAGGTTTTGGTATTGCAATTGCTGCTTTCGGTTGCGGCCTGGGCCAGGGTATGGGCCTTAAAGCCGCTGTTGAAGGTATTGCAAGAAATCCGGAATCGTCCGGAAAAGTTACGGTTACAATGCTGATCGGTCTTGCTATGATCGAATCTCTGTGTATTTATGCACTCGTTGTTTCTCTGATTCTTATTTATGCCCATCCTCAGGCTGATGCTATTGCC
>JAGGYV010000047.1 GCA_021162325.1 Desulfobacteraceae bacterium
AAATAAGTCATCGAATTTGGCGCTGGAATTTTTTTCGTCTTCAAGGCGCTTTGCCGAGAGCATAGCTGGCTATTTGACCGACAAAGCAACACAGAAGACGGGAAAAATAATAAGCCAAAACGTCGAGGTATTTATTCCCGAGCCCTTAATTGGATTGAGATAGATTTTTCTTCGTTTACGAGATCCAATTTTCACCTTAAATTTAATTCCGTGCTTCTTTACAATAACCTTATAAAACTTGACTTTTAAAGCTATTCAGGCTTTTATACTGAAAATTTATGGTGTCTTCAAGGGATTATTATTTTATTGTATGAATCTCTTTAAATAATATGGACATTCACCCCATTAATCAACTTCACCTTTTGGTTTGTATTATTAGCTTAACCAATTTGATTTATACATAATTTAGTTAATATTAAAAAATTCATATTCCAACTGTGACAAACTCGTAAAAAGTCGAATTTCGATGGCAAAGAAAAAAGTTCCACCAACTCTTATAAAATTGGCAAGGCGCGCAAATCCTGAGTGATAATTCGTACTTAGCGTACTTTAACGAGACGAAGGATGCAGCGCAACAAAGAATTTGGACTTTTTACGAAGCCATCAACTGTGACACAATTTTATTAAATCATTACACGGCAGTTTCATGACACCTCTTAAAAAAGAATCGTACGCAAATACCCGGAAGCTATACTTTTTTTGGATCTGCCGTATGGTGTTTATCATTTTCCTGACACCCGCCATATCAACTGCTGACACCATTAACTCACAAGACATTGTCCGGCCTGATACGCCATGGCATATCAACGCTCAAAAAATCACCTATAATCGAAAAACCAATATTTACACAGCCACTGGTGATGTAAAAATTTATAATGATGACAAAGCGCTTTATGCGGAGTCGATTAAATATAATCAGGACACCATGGAAGCGGAATCAACAGGCAATGTTCGGCTGAATGTGGGCAAAGATACCTTAAAGGGCGATGAAATAATCATCAATCTGGAAACAGGTATCGGTACCATATATAATGGAAGCATATTCATTGAAAAAAGTCATTTTTTCATCAAGGGAGATAAAATTCTTAAAACCGGGGAAAATTCTTATACAATCATGGATGGCAGCATTACCACATGCGATGGGGATCTTCCGCCATGGCAAATTACCGGAAAAAAAGTCGACATTACCATTGAAAAGTATGGCACCGTCCATCATGCCACGCTTTGGACCAAAAATTTACCGGTTTTTTATGTTCCCTATATGATATTTCCAATCAACATAAAACGACAATCCGGACTGCTTTCCCCCCAAATGGGTTACTCCTCCCAAAACGGAATCGAATTTATTCAGCCCTTTTACTGGGCGATTAACCAAAACTCCGATGCAACATTCTATTACCACCACATTCAAAACAGAGGTGAAAAATTAGGCGCGGAATACCGGTATGCCATCAGCGATTTTTCAAAAGGAGCATTGATGATGGACACGCTTAATGATCGTCACGTTGACGACGGAATCGGAGATTCTACTCAAGAATGGGGATATTCTAATGACTCATTTTTAAGAAAAAATACGGATCGGTATTGGTTTAGAATGAAACTCGACCAGAAACTGCCGCAAAATTTTACCACAAAAATCGACCTGGACATTGTCAGTGATCAGGACTATCTGAATGAATTTTCATCCGGTTATTCCGGATATGATGCCACAAAAAAATATTTTGACTCTGAATTCGGACGCGACATTGATGATCAAAATGATTTCGTCCGTGAGAACAGTCTCAATATCAGCAGAATATGGACGCAATACAGTTTCAACGCGGAATTATTGTGGTATGACAATGTGATCAACCGGCGGCAGAATGAAACCGATACGACCCTGCAGCAGCTGCCAGCCATAACGTTCGATGCATTAAAACAGTCTGTTTTAACCAATCAGCTGTTTGCTGACCTGGATTCCGAATTATTAAATTTTTACAGGCAAGACGGCATGACCGGTCAGCGAATTGATGTTCACCCGAGGATCTACCTGCCCCTGCATTATAAAAACTATTTTACGTTTGAGCCTTCGGCAGGGTTCCGGCAAACAGCATGGTATTTGAATCGGATGGAGGAGGAAACGTCAAGTCTTGATCAACACAACTACCAGCACAGAGAAATTTATGATTTAAAAGCTGAGTTGTCGACTGACCTGTTTCATGTTTACCCCATCAATGGAGAATCCATTAACAAAATAAAACACACGCTCATTCCAAGGCTGGAATATTCATATATTCCTGATATGGACCAGACGCAATATCCGAATTTTAATGAAACAGACCGCATTGAGGCGGAAAATCTCATAACATTTTCTTTAACAAATATTTTAATCTCCAAAGCGCCAGGCGCGAATGAATTAAATACGGATGCGCCGGGTAAAACCACGAATAAAGTAAATGCCATAGATCCGTACAATCAGTTTTTATGGTTTAAAATCGAACAGTCCTATGATTTTATCTTGGAAAACGAACCCGGCGAAAAACCATTTTATCCGTTATATGCTGAACTGAACATAACACCGGTAAACCTGTTATCCCTCCATGCGGAAACGGAATGGGACCATGACAGCGGTAACTTTACGACTTTTAATACCTACTGTAAAATAAGAGATAACCGCAACGACCATTTGATGATCGAATACCGATATACCCGTGACAACAGCCAGTCCATCTATATAGACGTTAACAGCGCCATAACAGATACCATCAGCATTTTCGGAAACTATGAACGAAACATAGAAGACGCAGAAGATATTGAAAAAAGACTTGGCTGTCAGTATAGTGCCCAATGCTGGTCCTGCGATCTTTTTTATGAAGACGATGATGATGACCAAAAAATCGGATTCATGATCAGCCTAAAAGGCCTTGCAGAAATCGGAAGCGAGTTGTAAAGACTTTACGGATACGTTAATTCTATCGTTTTTGATATCTTAGGGTTTCATCTAAGGCTACACATAAAATTTTATACTAAAAAACATGTTAAAAAAACATTACATAACTACTTGACTTTTTATAAATTTGTATTTAATTAATCTTAATATTAAACCATTTTGATTCCACGGGAATAATTAGGAGGCGATATGAACAAACTGGAACTTATCTCAGCATTAAAGAGAGAAGCTGATATTTCTAAATCTGAGGCAGCACAAATTGTCCAAATATTCTTTGATTCAATGTCAGAGTCACTGATCAATCAGGAGAGGATTGAAATAAGAGGCCTTTGCAGCTTTTTTGTAAAAAATTATAAAAGCTATGTGGGTCGAAATCCCAAAACCGGCGAAAAAGTTCTCATTAATCCGAAAAGGCTCCCCTTTTTCAAATGCGGAAAAGAGCTGAGAGAGCGTGTAAACAAATAAAACATCGCTTGGAATCTACGGAAAAATCTGTGCCTGGCTTTACATCTCTGGTTGGTCAAAAACGGCCTGTCCGATTATTAACCGCAGCCCTTACCAGCGGTAACCTCCCCCATGCCTTCCTTTTTACAGGAATAGAAGGAATTGGAAAAAAAAGAGCTGCCATGGCATTTGCCATGGCATGTAATTGTTTTAATCGGCAAAAGGGTGTTCATGCCGAACAACCCGAATCTATTCAACCTGAACACAATCCGATTGAACCCTGTGGGCGTTGTCGATCATGCAAAAAAATTATATCCGGAAATCACCCGGATATAATTTTAGTCAAACCTGCCGGGATTATGATTAAAGTTGATCAGATCCGTGCATTATGCAGTAAGCTGGTGTTAAAACCTTACGAAGCATACAAACGCTTTGCAATAATTACCGATGCACAAAAATTAAACCCTGAAGCCGGTAATACACTTTTAAAAACACTTGAGGAACCTCCTGAACACACTGTCTTTATCCTGACTGCACTACAGGCGTCGGATATATTACCGACCATTGTTTCCAGATGCCAGCAGATCCGTTTCAATCCGATTCCCCCTCATTCTCTTAAAACATTCATTGAGAATGCTTATGGACTGGACGCAGCAGAAGCGTCCGTGATTGCTTCCATGGCGCAAGGAAGTATCTCCCGTGCCGAATCTATGACAAAATCAAACTGGATAGATAAGCGTAACTGGATTATTGACGAGGTGGAAGCCCTTCCGTCACGGTCGATTAATTTATGTCTTGCCTTTTCAGATGCATTATCAAAAAATAAAGAATGGCTTTTCACAGCATTTGAAATAATGAAAAACTGGTTGAGGGATCTTGTTGTTTATAAATACACCCCTGAAAAAATAATCAATAAAGATTTATCAGAACAAATTAAAGCATCCTCAAAAAGAGCACCCGTTAACTCTTTGATATTAAAAATCAAGGCGATTGAAAAAGCAGAGCGAGACATTAAATCCAATTCAAATTTAAGACTGACACTGGATTCACTGATAATTACGCTCTCTAAAGGATATTAAGATATATGGATAAATTTATAGGCGTTCGTTTTAAGCCGGCCGGTAAGATTTATGATTTCAATTGCGGCGCTTTTGTTTTAAAAACAGGAGACCATGTAATTGTTGAAACGGAAAACGGCCTGGGCTTTGGAGAGGTGGCAACACCGCCGACCCAAATCGAAAATAAAAAAGGGTCCCGTCCACTGAAAAAAGTATATCGACCGGCAACCGAAAATGATTTCAACAAGATAATAAAAAATACCGAAATCGAAAACAAAGCATATAATTTCTGCCGTCAGTGCATTGCCGAACTTAAACTTGGAATGAATCTGTTTTCCACAGAAAGCAATTTTGACGCAAGCAAAATCACTTTCTTTTTCACCGCCGATGGCCGGGTTGATTTCCGAAAACTGGTAAAAATACTGGTAAAAGAATTCCGAAGCAAAATTGAAATGCGACAGGTGGGAATTCGCAACCAGGCCAAAATATGCGGCGGCGTCGGGAGATGCGGCCGGGAGCTATGTTGCTCCGCCTTTATGACAAAGTTTGAACCGGTTTCTATCCGGATGGCCAAAAAGCAGGGCTTATCGTTAAATCCGACAAAAATATCCGGTGTCTGCGGAAGACTGATGTGTTGTCTGACATTTGAAAACGAAGGATATGTAAAAACCGAAAAACCGAATAAACGGAAGGGATCAAAGAATCAATGACAACTCCTTTTTATATAACAACCCCTATTTATTATGTGAATGCAAAACCTCACATAGGGCACACATATACAACCATTTCCGCTGATGTGGCAAAACGCTTTCATGCCATGATGGGTGAAGATACTTTTTTTTTAACCGGGACGGATGAACATGGCGATAAAATTGTCAAAGCCGCTGAAAAAGAAAATATCACGCCAAAAGCCTATGCTGATCAGATCAGCAGCTTATTCAAAGACCTGTGGCCGGACTTTAATATAGACAACAATTATTTTATCCGGACAACCGATGCTGATCACATTACGGTTGTAAAGCAGATACTGCAAAAAATTTTCGATTCCGGTGATATCTATTTCAGCGAATATGAAGGGCTCTACTGTTTCGGGTGCGAACGTTTCTATACGGAACGTGAACTGGTCAATGGTAAATGCCCGGACCATGGGACTGAACCTGAAATTATCAAGGAATCCAATTATTTTTTTAAAATGAGCCGTTACCAACAATGGCTGATCGATCATATCAACAACAATCCGGATTTTATTCAGCCGGAACGGTACCGGAATGAAACCCTTGCCTTTTTGCGTGAACCCCTTGAAGACCTTTGCATCTCCCGCCCCAAAACCCGACTGGAGTGGGGCATTACACTGCCATTTGATGAAAATTACGTCACCTATGTTTGGTTTGATGCGTTGATCAATTATATTTCCGCTTTAGGCTTTCCGGATGATGATAATTTTAAAAAATTCTGGCCCCAGGCCCGTCATATTGTGGCAAAGGATATTTTAAAACCCCACGGCATTTATTGGCCGATCATGCTCAAAGCAGCAGGCATTGATATTTACAACCACCTTTATGTTCATGGCTACTGGAATATCGATGAAACCAAAATGTCAAAATCACTCGGTAATGTTGTTGATCCCCATTACCTCCAATCAACTTATGGTTCTGATGCCATCCGGTTTTTTCTGATGCGGGAAATGGTCTTCGGCCTTGACTCAAATTTTTCTGAAACCATCCTGATTGAACGAATCAACACCGATCTTGCCAATGATCTGGGCAATCTGTTTTCACGGGTGCTGGCAATGTTTCACAAATATTTCAACGGGACCGTGCCTGAAATTGAACCTGGGGTCCGTAATGGTGAACACGCAGACTTATTTGAGGATGCGCAAAATACGATCAAAGAATTTAAAGATGAAATGCAGTCCCTCAAATTTCACAAGGCGATTGCTTCCATATGGAATTTAATTTCCAAGATGAATAAATATGTGGTGACAACCGCCCCATGGGAATTGGCTAAAGATGAAAATAAAAAAGACCGGCTGGCGGATGTCATTTTTAACCTGCTTGAAGGCTTAAGGGTTATTGCCGGACTGATTCTTCCCATCATGCCCCAGACCTCAAAAACCATGCAGAAGCACCTGGCCTTAACAGCGGAAAACGAGCTGTCAACGTTTGACCGTATCGCACAATGGGGAACCATTCAATCAGGAACGCGTCTGCCAAAACCGGTGACACTGTTTCCCCGGATCGATACGAAAAAAAAACAAAAAAATAAAAATAATCAACCGCCAGCCAAACAGGAAACACCGGAAAAAAAATCCCTGCCTGATTTAAAACCGGAGATTTCCTTTGATGATGTGCTAAAGTTAGACCTGCGGGTGGCCACCGTCATTCATGCAGAAAAAATACCAAAAGCAAACAAGCTGCTTAAGCTGGAAATTGATCTTGGTAAGGAAAAAAGAACCATTGTTGCAGGAATTGCCAAAAGCTATTCCCCTGAAGAAATTGAAGGCAAACAGATTATCGTTGTTGCCAATTTAAAACCGGCAAAATTAATGGGCGTTTTGTCTCAGGGAATGCTTCTGGCGGCTGTCACCGATGAGGCCTGCTCGGTTGCGACGATTGACAAACCGGTTCCCCCGGGGACACCGGCCAAATAGTGCTTCGAGCCTGTGTACTAAGGGATCCCATTGACACACAATGGTCTAACCTCTAAGGTACGATTCATTTAACTGGAGGAACCGTTGAGGGATACGACCTTTTTTACATACCTGCCATCAACCCTTTTATATCTCTAACCATCGGTAATTTAAACAAAAAAGAGACTAAACGAAAAATTTTAAAATTATATTTTTTCTGCCTTTGTCAGGGATGAAGGCCATTAAATAATTTCCTGGAAGAAGGCAATTGTAAAAATCAGTGTTTAAAGAAAACAATAAATACTAGTTTTTTACTAGTAAAAAGCCTGTATAATTTCAGTTACCGATAATTATTAAAATTTGCCATAACCATACAACTTATTTATTCCATCACGACAATACCTATTGACGGAGAACTGCTCATGAAAGATAGATACTCAATCGTCGGGCCTTTTTACGATCTCATGTCTGTTATTTACAGCTTTAATCAAATTAATAAATGCAAGACCGCGATGCTTGACAGGATCAAACCCGACGACAATGTCCTGTTCGCAGGGGTTGGTCACGGCATTGATGCAATAGCAGCCGCTGAACTGGGAGCAAAAGTCACCGTCGTCGATTTGTCAGCAACCATGCTGAAAAGATTTAATAAGGGAATTGGTAAAAAGGAATTCAAGCACCCCATTAGACAGCTTCACCAGAATATCCTTGAGGTCGATGAATTTTCAACATACGACATGGTATTTGCGCACTTCTTCCTTAATGTATTTTTAAAAAAAATGATGGTACAGGTCCTTGACCACCTGACAAAACTTGCAAAAAAAGAGGGATTTGTTGTGGTGGGAGACTTTTCACTCCCCAAGGGAAACCTGATTGCGAAGTTCTTTCAGATACTCTACTGGCGTATGGCGGATCTGTTTTTCTGGGCGGTTGCCAACAACGCGCTCCATCCGGTTTATGACTATCAAAAACACATGGGAGAAGTGGGCCTGAAAATAAAGACAGTGAAATATTTCAGAATGCTCTTTGACGAGCGCTACTATTCAATTCTGGGCCAAAAAAAATGACGGCTTCGCAAAAAGTCCAAATTCTTTGCCATCGAAATCCGGCTTTTTACGAGTTTGTCTAAGCCAAAAATATAAATAACCATTAACGATTACACTATCAAATATTGGTACCCCCCCCCTATGCCGGAATTTACAAACAAATTCAGTTTTGAAGAAAGAATATCGTATCTTAAAGAATACGGCAATCACTGCATGGCTTTTTCATCCCTTCAGCCGGGGATCCAATATTTTGATATGCCCGGCATCGGATATATCGCATATGAGCAGAAATGGGGCCGCCGGGCCGTATTATCAGACCCCGTGTGTCAAAAAAAAAATCAAGCAGCGCTAATCGGCGAATTTCTGCGAACGGGTGGGCCAGTTGGATTTGCCCAGGTATCTGAACCGGTCGCGGAACTTCTTCATGAGAAATTTGGATTTTATGCGACACAGTTCGGTATTGAATCGATTATCGATTTGAAAAACTGGGACCTTAAGGGGAAAAAAAAACAGATCCTGCGGACATCTTTAAACCAGGCGGCAAAAAAAGAAATATCCGTTCAGGAATTTTACAATAAAAAAAGATATGATCAATTTTCCAAAGAATGGATAAAAACAAGAAAACTCAAAAACAGAGAAATCAGATTCCTCATCCGACCGATTAATATGGATTACGAAGAAGAAACGAGAAAATTTTTTGCCTATCAGGGAGACGAACTTATCGGGTTTATATTCTTTGATCCGGTCTATTCAAATGGTCAAATTATCAGCTATGTCCCCAATATCTCACGATTCAACGGGTCATTCCGGCAAGGTATCTTCTACACGATCATGGTTCACGCCATGGACATCTTTAAAAACGAAGGGATTGAGCAAATCCATCTCGGTCTCTCCGCCTTTGCCGTAGACGATGTGAGCTGCCCCTATGAAGCGGGGCTACCCAAAAAACTGGTCCGTTTTCTTTATCAACACGGCAACATGATGTACAGTTTTAAAGGCATCCATTTTACGAAATCAAGATTTCGGGGAAAAGAGTACAAAACATTTTGTTCTCATAAGGGCAAGCTGCCTTTCAGGGAAATAATAACCCTGTTTAAAATTTCAAATTTTTTTTAAGGAGATACCGTATGGAAATACCGTCTATGATACTTAAAAAACTTTACGCAGCCGGAAGTCTTTCCAATGTCAAAGACGGCGTATTTTTCTGTCTCACAAACCCATT
>JAGGYV010000200.1 GCA_021162325.1 Desulfobacteraceae bacterium
CAGTATATGTTTGGTCATATCCGGCAGCAAATGTATAATGAGAAATGGAATAAGCGGGTTGTCTCAGTTCAGCAGAAAGATAACGGCAATGTCCGGCCCGATGATAAAACACAGCTATTATAACTCACATTCCGCACCCAATGGAATTTGGTTTTATAATTAATAAAGGGGTCTTTTCATTCTTGACTTGCCAATCGATTTGCAAGTCAAAATGAGCAAAAATGGGGACAGATTTATTTTTTTGTCCCCATTTTGCTTACGGTTACCCCGCAAAAAGCCTGTATACCGTCAGCCCCAGGATAATTGCGGCAAGAATTATAATTAAAATCAGCTGGTTCGGATTAAACTGTTTCATTGGTTAACTTCTTAATCGTAATATTTCTCTTAATCATAATCTTTTGAGCGAGAGAATTTCATTAAAAGACAGATTAAGATTATGAGTAAGATTATGAAAATTGAGTACTGATATTGTCAATTCAGTAGATCATTTTTGGCCTTGATCATCGTTTCAACCAAAACAGATTTGTCATTCCCGAATGTTTCTATCGGGAATCCAGTGATGTGCTATTCCGAACATAGATTCCGGCTAAGCTTGTCCTCGAATGTTTCTATCGGGGAAGCATGCCGGAATGACATTGTGCTGGCCGAAACGATGACTAAAACCTCATTTTTTGAACGTCCAACATCGAACATTGAACGTTGAACATCGAATGATGAAGTCGCTTCGCTCCGCCAGTTTATAGTTTTTATTTACTATTCCTGATCAAGGCCAAATGCGGTATGTAAAGACCGCACGGCCAGTTCCGCATATTTTTCTTCAATAATACAGGAGATTCTGATTTCCGATGTGCTGATCATCAGGATATTGATATTTTCCGCCGCCAGGGTGGCAAACATTTTAGCGGCAACGCCATAGTGGCTTCGCATACCCACACCGATCACGGAAATCTTTGCAATATTTTCATCACCCAGCACTTCCTCGGCATTGATTTCTTTGGCCGTTTGTTTTGAGATTCCCATGGCTGCTTTATAATCGGTTTTACCGACAGTGAATGTGAGGTCCGTCATATTACTGGAACGGGTATTTTGAATAATGATGTCCACGATAATTCCGGCTTCGGAAACAGGCGACAGAATACGTGATGCGATCCCCGGCGTATCCGGAACCTTTTTAAGAGTGATTCTGGCTTCGTTTTTATTATGCGTTATTCCGGAAACGATTACTTTTTCCATATTGGTGTCTTCTCTTACCACCATTGTGCCTACCTCCTCATTAAATGATGATCTTACATGGATCGGGACATTGTATTTCATTGCAAATTCGACAGATCTTATTTGCAGTACTTTGGCGCCAAGGCTTGCCATTTCAAGCATTTCATCATAGGAAATCCGATCCAGTTTACGGGCTTTTGTACAGACCCTGGGATCTGCCGTGTATACCCCATTAACATCGGTATAAATTTCGCATTGATCCGCACCGATGCCGGATGCAACGGCCACGGCAGAAGTGTCTGACCCCCCCCTGCCGAGGGTGGTAATATTTCCTCTGGCATCACAGCCCTGAAATCCGGCGACAATGATAATATGGTCCTGGGCAAGGAGTTCCTTGAGCCGTGTTGCGCCGATATCAAGGATACGGGCGGCGCTCGACTGGCTATCCGTCAGGATCATTACCTGATGCCCCAGCAGTGATGTTGCCTTATATCCCATTGATTTTAAAGTCATTGCCATCAGGGCCACCGTTGTCTGTTCACCGGTGGACAGGAGCACATCCATTTCACGTTTATCCGGAAATTCCGTGATTTGTTCTGCCGTGTTGATCAGTTTATCCGTAACCCCGCTCATGGCCGACAAAATGACAACCACCTGGTTGCCCTGATCATAGGTCTTGGCAATTCGTTTGGCAACATTTTTGATCTTGTCTATGTCACCTACGGAAGTTCCGCCGTATTTTTGTACAATAAGTGCCATTTCTACCTCTTATGCATTTCAAATGTTTTTTTGAGGAGCTTTATCAAATTTGATTTTTCTCGTCCATAAAAAAATAATTTTCGTCCATAGAAAAATAAAATAAATTTTCGGGTCAACGCATCCACCGTGGAAATTGAAACAGCCAGGTCTTCTTTCAGTTCGCCCGGTGCCAGGCGGTCGGCCCATTCAACGACAATGACGCCGTTTGATTCATAAAACTCTTCAAAACCGATATCAAACAGCTCAGCGGTGCCCGATATTCCGCCGGAAATTCGGTAAAGATCCGCATGAAAAAGTTTGATGCGCCCCGGATATTCATTGACAATGGTGTACGTGGGGCTTGTGATGATGTAATCAGACGGTACCGCCAGTCCCCGGGCAAGGCCCTGAACAAAGACGGTTTTCCCCGCTCCCAGATCTCCTGACAGGGAAATGGTCATTTTTTGATCGATGGATTGGCCAATAATTTCACCAAGCAATCGGGTCTCTTTTGGTGAGCCGGTTGATATTTCAATAGATTCAGTTACTTTTATGTCAGGGTGAAAGGTCATAAAAGTTCCATATGGGGGGTATGGTAAACATGGGGAGACTGAAATGCGGCTTGACCGGTAAGCCCCAGTCCATTGATATTGAAGGTTTCCGGAAGCTTGTTCATAACATCTGAGGCAATGTATCCGTAAGGGCCTTTAGATTCAACCAGTTTATCTGCTGTGTCTCCGTGGAGGTACACAGCCATGTGTGTCGCTGCCTGTGGCGAATAGCCTTGTGATATAAACCCGGCAATCATTCCGGTCAACACATCCCCCATGCCGGCGGATGCCATTCCCGGGTTGCCGGTGGGGTTGATAAACGTATGCCCGTCCGGATGGGCAATCAGGGTGCGGGCACCTTTCAGGACAAGATAAACATTGTATTTTGTTGCAAACTTTTTTGCATATGCAATACGGTTTTCCTGAATATCTTTGGGTGTTGTATTCAGCATCCGGGCCATTTCACCGGGATGGGGTGTTAAAATAATGTCGGATTTACAGTTGCGCAGAATATCCGGGTTGTCCGCCAGGTTGTTTAGTCCGTCTGCATCAATGACCAGCGGAACCGGACACTGCTTTATTAAAAGGTGAACCAGTGCCTTGGTTCGTTCATCCGTGCCTATACCCGGGCCTAATGCCAGACATTTTTTGTCTTCCAGAAGTTCGCGTATTGTTTCAAAGGATTCGTCGGTGTGTGCTCCTGTCTTTGTCTCCGGCAGGGGCACGGTCATCACTTCTAAAGCCTGGGATTCGACAATCGGATTTAAGCTTTTGGGAATCCCCAGAGTGACGAGTCCCGCGCCGGTGCGGAGTGCGGACATAGCTGTGAGAGTGGCTGCCCCGGTTTTTCCGGGTGATCCGGCAATCACTAAAATATGCCCGGTGCCACCTTTGTGAGTATCACAAGCACGGGGATTGATAAATGATTTGACAGCTTCTTTTGTTATCAGGTGATGTTGGGGAGGCACATTTTTGACAATATGCGGCGGAATTCCGATATCAATAATATGCAGTTCCCCGGTATAGTCGGCTCCCGGAAGCTGTATATGGCCGATTTTGGCAAATGCGAAAGTCACGGTAACAGTTGCCCGGATACAGGTGCCGCAGGGTTTTGCCAAATCCGTGTGCAGACCAGAAGGGATGTCAACGGAAATCATTGGACGGTTTAACTTATTGATATAATTAATAACTAACTTGAAAAGACCCTTGACATCAGAATTTAAACCCGTGCCGAAAATGGCGTCCACCCAGAGTTGATGATGGGCCATTTCAGCTTTAACCTGATTGAAATTTTCTTCATTGGTAATTTCTTTGATTGGTATATTAAGTGCGGCCAGCAGATTATAATTGGCGGCGGCATCACCGGAAAGCCGGCTGCTCGCAGATAACAGGTAAACAGTCACTGAAACACCAGCCTGGGCCAGATACCGGGCAATGACAAACCCGTCACCGCCGTTGTTGCCCCGCCCGGCAGCAATAGCAACGCGTTTGGAAGAAATGTTCGGGAATCTGTTCATCAGCACCCGGGCAGCCCCCCGGCCCGCATTTTCCATTAACACACGGCCGGGCAGCCCGAATGATTCAATGGTCTGCCGATCCATTTCCCTTATTTCATCAGCGGTCAGTATATGCATTTTTTTTCTGGTTACGATTTATTAACGATTGTATAAAAATGAACTCTCAACATCGAATATCCAACGCCAAGGTTCTACTTTCCTCAATATTTAGTTGCTTTTAATCTTGCTTTCACCGACTCAAATATTATATTAGCTAATTCCTTAATTAATCCTGTATTTTTAAAGAATTAGCCTTTTTTTGTGTAACTTCTCAATAACTTCTGGCAATGTAAAACATAAGCAAAATTCTGGTTAAATTATTTGCAAAGATGTTTACGAAAATTTTTAACCAAAGGATACACCCATATCGATTTTATGGGAAGCCGGGGGTTATCAGAGATACCAAGTCTTCCGATTCCTTTAGTGTGGCCTAAACATCTCCAATTTGCCGCTTTGTAGCAAGTGCCGTAGAAACGAGGCGTTTCAACAAAAGTTTCTACCATGACTGGAGAATATTTATAATAGTAAAACCAGTCATCTGCAATTCTTTTTTTCGTCATGCTCAAAATACGGGATGCGAGATTTGGGGCTTGAACCCATGGCAAGATAAGAAAGCGGGAATTATTGATTACAAGATGAAGATTTTTCCTGCGTTGTGAGTCGTTCCAACCAATAAATCGATCTCTGGGAGCTGTTTTCCAGACGGCTGCTCTGAACCAGAGAAGAGCTGCCGCCTCTCCTGCAAACCGGACAAAATAGCGGATTTGATCTCCCGGCATGGGAGCATAGCCGAGATAATGATACCGTTGGACATATTCATTCCAGAGTAAAGAATCTCTTTTTTCAACCACCGGATCTACACGCAGGTTATCAAAATCCAAAGAGTGAATTTTCAGAGGGGTGGGTCTGGGATCAGCAGTTGCGGTCCTGCGAAGATAGGGTTTGCCGTTGTTATTTCCGTTTCGAGGAGGCGGCAACTTAATAAGACCATCATCCTGCATGCGCAGCATTGCCACCCGACAGCTCATATCTTTTAGTCGGCCATCGAGCCGGTACCAATGCAGGCGTTCGCAAACGCGCCGGGACAAAGCCGCGCGGCTATCTTCGGGATTGGCTGCAATCAGACGTTGAATGTCTGCTAATTCGGCAGTGGTAAAATTACGTCCACAATAACGCATAATATCGGTTAACCG
>JAGGYV010000246.1 GCA_021162325.1 Desulfobacteraceae bacterium
CTTGAGTGCCTGAAAAACAAATACAACGCAGTAGATGGGACTTCCAAATAAGTAATTCTTAAAAACCATTATCTCGCGCAGAGACGCAGGGATCGCAGAGGAAAAAATCTTTGCGTCACTGCGTCATTGCGGGATAATAAATATAATAAATCGTTTTTACTTATTGATGGTTACAGCGGCGCAATCGCCGTAATAAGCTTTTTATGACGCCATGTAAATTTTAATCTTTTGGAGCACAACATGCTGACCGCAAAACATAAAACCGGCCTGGTTTTTTTTCCGGCCTTTGACTGGGCCATCAGCCCCACCCATCCGGAAAGGGAAGAACGCCTGTTGTATACGCAAGACCAGGTGCTTGAAGAAGGGCTTTTAGATATTGACGGGATCATTGAATACAAAGCCAATCTGGTGGAGATCAAAGATGTTCAGCGGGTTCACTTCTGCGCACCGGACGAAAGATCGGTGATGACCGAATCCCATTTCATCAGCGCCGGCGGTGCTAAAACCATCGCTGATGCGGTCATGAATAAAAAAATTGAAAGAGGCTTTGCCCTTGTCCGGCCGCCAGGTCACCACGCAAACAGAGTGGTTCATGGAGGGCGGGGATTTTGTAATATCAACAACGAAGCCATTATGATTGAATATATCCGATCCGCTTATAATGTCGACCGGGTGGCCATCATTGATACGGACTGCCACCACGGTGACGGAACCCAGAATATTTACTGGCATGATCCGGATACGTTGTTTATCTCTCTTCATCAGGACGGCCGAACCCTTTATCCGGGATCCGGTTTTCCGGAAGAGCTGGGAGGCCCTATGGCCGCAGGCACCACTTTAAACGTCCCGTTGCCACCGTATACGTCCGAGGAAGGATTTCTATATGTAATCAATGAGCTGGTTCTGCCGATTCTGGATGAGTTCAAACCGGATATCATTGTCAATTCCGCCGGTCAGGACAACCATTTCACCGACCCGCTGACCAACATGCATTTTTCCGCCCAGGGATATGCGGATTTAACCCGCCTTTTAAAACCGGATATTGCCGTGCTGGAAGGCGGTTATTCCATAGAAGGCGCTCTTCCTTATGTGAACGTGGGCATTATTCTGGCAATGGCTGGCGTGGACTATAGCAACGTCAAAGAGCCGGGGTATGACCACAGCCAATTGCGCCAGTCCGAACAAATCACCCAGGTCATTGAAAAAACCTGCGATACCGTCATGTCAAACTGGAATGCCCGGGAACTGATACGAAACCGGATGAAGGGGGGCAAAAAGTTCGACAAGCGCCGACGCAGTATCATGTATGATACGGACGGATTCAATGAACACCAGAATGAAACCATCCGTATCTGCGCAGATTGCGGCGGGGCATTGAAAATCGATTCAACATCGGATATCGGGCAGCATATTTTAGCCGTCCATATTCCCCGAAAAGCCTGCCGTGCATGCCGGGAACAAGGGATTGAATGGTATGACGCTGCCAGTGAACAAAACTACGACATGATTATTCTTCAAAACCGTATTGACGATACCTACCAGGTCCGAAAAAAGTCTTAAATTGCCGAACAAACAATTAAATTGAACCGACAACAGCAAATAACAAAAAATCTTATCCTCCGCTCAAACGTCTTCCAGGCAGTGCGTGATTTTTTCACTCAACACCATTTTCTTGAAATAGACACCCCCATCCGGATTCCCGCCCCAGCACCGGAACCGTTTATTGCAGCCCTCCCGGCCGGAGACTGGTATCTCCAGACATCGCCGGAACTGTGCATGAAACGGTTGCTGGCTGCCGGATACTCGAGAATATTCCAAATCTGTAAATGCTTCCGCAAAGAAGAAAGGGGCAACCGTCATTTAGAAGAATTTACCATGCTGGAATGGTATGAACTCGGTGCCACTTATCATGACCTGATGAATCGCTGTGAAACTCTTTTCTTGTTTATCTGCGATATATTACAGCTGGAGAAGGGCATCCGGTACCGAAGACATTACACGGATATGACGCCTCCGTGGGAACGACTGTCTGTTGAAGATGCGTTTATTCAATATTCATCTTTAACTATGGAAGAAGCGATTATAGCGGACAAATTTGATGAGATCATCGCATTTGACATCGAACCCAATCTGGGATTGGATAAACCGACTTTCCTGTATGACTATCCGGCCACGACCTGCCCCCTGGCTGCCCCTCAACCGGATCAGCCGCATCTTGCCCAGCGGTTTGAGCTCTATATCGGCGGGCTTGAACTGTGCAACGGATTCACCGAGTTAACAAATCCGGATGAACAGCGCCGACGCTTTGCCGAAGAACTGACCCGGCGGCAAAATACCGGCCAGGCAGTATACCCCATGCCGGAAAAGTTTCTCGATGATCTGCACCGGATGCCCGAAGCCGCCGGAAACGCCCTGGGCCTTGACCGTCTGATTATGCTGTTTGCCGAAACAGAGAGGATTGATGAGGTGGTGGCCTTTACCCCCGAAGAACTTTAGCTGGAAATTGAAAAACTATTGCGCTTGGCCATACGGCGTTAAAATTTGACAATTAGCATAAAGTCTTGATATAATTAATGTGTTATTATAACAAAATCAAATATTGCGCTCTGCGTAAATAATGACTAAAATATAAAATACAAAACCTGATATTGAAAAAATGATCCGAACGCAATTGAAATATTTGTTTACAATTATTTTCAGCCTCATTCTTGTCGACGCGATATTTATTCCTGCGGATCTATCGGCTGAAATCTATTCCTATACCGATAAAAACGGCGTGCTTCATTTCAGCAATGCCCCCACCTCTTCCCGGTATCGCTATTCAGGACCGGAAGCATCCATGCATACGTCCATTTATTACCCGAGCAGCAGAATGAACGCCTATGATGATATCATCCGGGAAGCATCGCTCCATCACGGCATGCACTTTGAATTGATCAAAGCCATGATCCATGCAGAATCCAATTTTAACCCCAACGCCATTTCACCATCCGGCGCCATCGGGCTGATGCAGATCATGCCGAAAAATTTAAACGCTTTTGGCATCAGTGACCCCTTTGACCCTCGCGACAATGTCATGGGCGGCACCCGGTACCTGAAGCAATTAATGAAAAAGTATAACAGCGATTTATCCCTGTCCATAGCTGCTTACAACGCCGGGCCTGGTGTAGTGGATAAATATCAAGATATCCCGCCTTATCCGGAAACAGAGAATTATGTGGAGAAGGTGTTGAAGTATTATTCGCACTACAGAAATCAACACCCTTAAAATACGATTTCGAAACGTCATATCAGGTCCACTGGCTGCGTTGCAGCTTTCTTCAAAATGCTCACATACGAACATGCATGCTGTGCTTTTTCATCAATCTGCGCCTTGCCATTGAACCTGATACAATACTTTGAAACCGCATTTGATAATTTCACAAAAAAAGTATTTGCCAGTGTCACCCAAAATTTTAAAATGTCACTCTGATTTCACAGCATTGTTTGCCAAAGAGTGAACACCGGGGGGAATCCCATTGCAGCACAGGGAACGCTTCCCCCCGCGGGTTTGTTGGGCCTTTTGTTTTATCTATAACCAAGCAATTTAAGCAAGTCATCTGTATGTTTTTGTGCATCCTCTTTGGCTGGGAAGGATCGTGTAGCAGTGAGGACGGTTTCATCCTTCATGATTCCTCGCAGGAACCACAAATCAAATCTGTCTTGTCCTTGATATCCCGACGTTTGCAAGAGATCATCAGGTTGGAAACATCTCTCCCCAAAATCCACAAACAGATGAATCGTGGTCTTAGGATCTCTTCTACCGATTTGTTGGTATAAATAAGCTCTTCGGCTATCTTGAAAAGGATATGGGCTAATTTATGCTTTGAAGCCAACCATTCTCTGTATCTAACCAAGGAAAACTGATCAAGGAACCGATCAATACGCCAAAAAGACCGGAAAAGAGAGGCATCCAACTGAAACCCATAATATTATCCATGCTCCTGAATTTGTTTATTCTTTTTTTGTGAGGCTCTGCTTATCAATGATTGTCACCCTTCCTTAAATATAAGAGGGATGTGGTGGCCTCCAAAGCCCCCAACTTGGTGGAGAGAAGACCGCCTTGAAAAAATAAGGAACAGAAATCCAAATGTATGTTTTTTTGTTTTCAATTATCTTCAGCTCAACCAATTACTCTACGAGTCTAAACGGGGGCGCATCTTAATTATTAGGATCTTCATTCATTTTTAATAACTTGCTGGAAATTGAACAACTTCTCAAATCAAAATTTTCTTTGTAAGAATGTTTGGAAACAGGCTGGTTGTTGTCCCTGTTCGGACAAGATCAAAACAAATCGAAAAAAAGATACCGAAATTTTGTTGAAGCGGTTCAACATAAAAAAAATGAAAATCCTTC
>JAGGYV010000193.1 GCA_021162325.1 Desulfobacteraceae bacterium
AGCCTTCAGCCTATACACTTATTCATTATTTCATGACAAAATTGATGGCAGCACCAAACCAGGTGAACGAGTGAATTTGACCTTCAATGCCGACCCGATGGTTTTGAAGGGCATCCATGATGCCTTCTTCGCCTTTTTTCATGGCATTAAATCCGATTTTTGCATCCGCCCATACCATGGCCGCTTCATATTCATCCAGTATTGCGTCAGATGAAAACTGACCGTCTTTAAAAATGAATCGTTTGCCTTTTTTGTTGTCTTTTGTTTTGACCACAATCCGGCACTCGTGTCCCATGAGGAATTTTTTAAAGTTTGCATCGGTTCGCGCTGATTTTTTAAATTTTGATGCAAGGATGGTGAGAAGCAATAATAGTCTCATTTTTTCCCCCTTCATTTAAGTGAGCAAGTAATTTAAAATGTGTATGATAAATTTTAATTATTTTTATCAATAGAGACAAGTGGAAAGTTTAGTTCACTTTTAACTTTTCCTGTTTATCCGGCTCAGGCATAAAGCGAGTTGATTTCATTGCTATATTTTTCGTAGATGACTCTTCGTTTCATTTTTTGTGTGGGGGTAAGCTCTCCTGTTTCTTCGCTGAAGGGCAGTGAAAGAAGACGGAATTTTTTGATCTGCTCATACCTTGCCAGTTTTTGATTGATCTTTTCCACCTGGGCCTCAAAAAACCGGACGATTTCAGGAGCGCTGACCAGATCGTCCTCCCCGTCAAAAGCAATCCCCTTTTCTGCGGCAAAATCTTTTATAAGTTCAAAATTCGGAACGATTAAGGCGGTAATGTAGTTGCGGCCGTCGCCGGTAACGCATGCCTGGTCAATATACATATCGAGGTTAAGTGCCATTTCGATGGGATTCGGAGCGATATTTTTTCCTCCCGAGGTGACAATAAGCTCTTTTTTACGATCGGTGATTTTCAAAAACCCGTCTTCATCAATTTCTCCGATGTCCCCAGTCCTGAAAAAGCCGTCTTCGGTAAAAACTTCCCCGGTTTTTGCAGGCTGATTAAAGTATCCGTTACCGCTGCTGAAAATTTGGGGGCCTTTTGCCAGAACTTCGCCATCTTCTGCGATTTTGATTTGGGTATCCTGGCAGGGTCGGCCGACAAATCCCGGTTTAATGATGAATCGGGGAGAAATCTTTTTCGAAACCACCATCATTTTGAGCACCCCCTTGAATGTGCTGAACGGGCTTTTGCCGCTCCCCTGCATGAGCACCATCGTATCCACAAGCCAGTCCATGGCTTTTCTGTATATCCATTTGTCCGGAAGGGGCTCCGTGAATACCGGTGCATTAGAAGAGATGGCGGATGTGGTTTCCGTCAGACCATACCCTTCGGTGATGGTAATGTTCATGCTGCGGAAGAATTTGGTGATTTCCTTTGAAAGGGCGGCGCCGCCGCTGCCGGCCACCACCAGCCGGTCAAATCCCACCATTTGTCTGATTTTATGATACACATAAAGGTTTGCAAACATGAATTTGATGCCCAAAGCAGGGGGAAGGGGTTCTCCGATAATCATATAATCCGACGCCGCATCACCGGTTTTCATTGCCCAGTCGAACCACTTTTTTTCAGATCCGGTAAGTTTCTGTGCATGCAGGTTGACCCCCTCATATATTTTTTCATAAAGCCGGGGTACTGAAAAAAGGATATTCGGCCTTACTTCGAGCAGATCTTTCTGGATGGTCTTCATGTTTTGGGCAAAATTGATTGTCGTCCCTAAGGCCAGCTGCAAATGATAGTCCGCCGTTCTCCCCATGACATGGCAGAGAGGGAGAAAACACAGGCTTTCCAGCCGGATGTTTCTTTCTATAAGTTTTTGCGGAAGCGGCGTATTGATCAGAATCTCCGTCTGGGCCTTGAAGTTGGCCTGGCTTAAAACAACCCCTTTCGGATTTCCGGTCGTCCCGGACGTGTAAATAATAGCGGCAGTGTCGCTTCCCGTCAGTTGTGCCCTTCGTTGTGCAAATTGTTTCGTAGCTGAAGAAGACTCCTTTCCATCCTTAATCAGGGCGTTATAATCGATGATGGGGTTGTCCGAAGAATTTGTCAGTGGAGAAAGACATACGATAAATTCAAGAGCGGGGGCTTCATCCATGATCCGGAGTGCCTGCTCCAAAAGCGATTTATCCCCGACAATCAGCGCTTTTGCTTCGCAATCGTTTAAGATAAACGTTAACTGGTGATCCGTACTGGTGGGATAGATCGGTACGCCGATGGCTCCGGTTCCCTGAATCGCCTGGTCGGCGATAACCCAGCGTGGCCGGTTGTGAGAAAAAATACCGATTCGGTCGCCTTTTTCAATCCCCTTGCCGATCAGTCCGGCGCCCAGACACCGAGCTTCTTCAGCGGCCTTTTGCCAGGTGGTGTCGGTTCGTTCATCGCAAGGGAGGCCGTATTTAAATTTTGCCCGCATGAACACATCATCTTCGAATTTTTCTGCCTGCTTAAAGAAAAGACCAACCTGGGTGTCTTCTGTTTCATATGGGTATGCCATCATATCCTCCTTAGTTTTTTATCTCTGTTTTTTGTATTTTTTGGGCAAACTTTTTTTAAAAGCTCAAAAAGTATGAAGTGACTAAAGTGATCTAAAGTGCCTAAAGTTGTGGACTGCGCAAAACGCGCGATCATTTTTAACATAAAAATTGAAAATGCCGAAGGCATTAACCATAATCACGCCACGGCGTGACTCACTTCAAATTTTAGTTCACTTTTAACTTTTCCGGTTTATCCGGGTTGGGGTATCCTCCTTTAAATAATTTTATATAAAATTCAGTAGATAACCAGTTAGGGTTCACTCAAAAATAAATTTACATTTTCAGGTGTTGAGGCGCCTGTCCGGCAAGGCGCGAGAAGGGCGAATAACTGGTCTATTTAACCGACGAGCAACGCAGCCGGGCGGGATGGATCGGCGCCTGAAAATGTGAAGTTATTTTTGAGTGAGCCCGTAGTCCATATTTTCACCGATGATAATTTGTTTTAGCTGGGGCAGGAGCACAAACATCATGGTTTTCTTTACCCATTTCAAATATTGGCGGCTTCCGGGTTTTAGTCCCAGAATTCCAGCATAATATGTGCTTGCGCCAAGGTAATTTATGGCCAATGTATTAAAACTGTGTGTAAACATTTCGATATCATCGGCTATCCCTTGCATGGGAATCGCGTTTTTAAAGGTTTGTTTTGTTTGTTCAAAAAAATTTCTGACACGCTCATATCCGGGAATTTCGTCATGTTCTTCCGCCTGAACCAGGTTGAGGGCGACGATCCTAAGGGCGCTGGGATGCTTTGCGGCAAAATTAAAAAAGCGGTCAATATACAGAGAAAAACCGGACTCCGGACCAAGCTTTTCAAGGCCTTCAAACCACGTAATATTGGCCTGATAATATTCATCCGTCACATGTTTGACCACTTCTTCAAAAAGCGTTGCCTTGGTCGGAAAATAATAATTGATCAATGGATGATCAATTTTGGCCGATTTTCCGATCATGCGGATACTTGCCGCGTAATACGGATAGTCGGCAAACACTTTTACAGCAGCGTCAATGATTTTGTTCCGGGTCGGCTTTTTTTGTCTTTCGCTTGTCTTTGAATGAGGCGGTTTTGTTTTGTTGGATTTGTTTTTTTTAGGGGTTGCCATGATGGATATTATTATAGTTAAGAATGGCTCTGTCAAGCAGATTTTAACGATCGTTAAAATCTGCTTGACAGATAGTTACTATTCAATTAAAATTTTTGTAAGCGGAGCACCGTATCTTCTTTGTTGCCGAGCACTTGAAGTACAAAAAGTACGTCTGTGCGCTTGGCACCTCGCATTTACGCCACCCTGTGAATGCTTAGTTTATTGCTTGACAGCGCATCAGCAGTTATAATTCCATTGAGTGGTTTCAAATTTTTTAGCGATCGTAAAAAAAATTGACTTTATATGATTGGCAGGAGAAGGAGTTAAAAATGGAGACTACTCAGAGAAAACAACCTTTAGAACAACATGAAACAGGTTCACCTGTTTTTGAGAGCCAAAACATACGCACTGATAAGCTGAGAGTCCTGAACATCCAACGCAGCTGTGTTCATGACGGTCCTGGTATTCGCACTACAATTTTCTTTCAGGGATGCGCGCTGAGATGTCTATGGTGCCAAAATCCGGAAGCCCTGTCATTTCAACCTGACATTGCGCCTGATAGCAATTATTCAATTTCCGACATAATGGAAGTTGTTTTGCGAGATAAAGAATATTACTTCAAAACCAACGGCGGAGTGACTCTAAGTGGCGGGGAGCCTCTATTACAGGATCCGGGTAGCGTGATATCTTTATTGGAATTATTAAGAAAAGAGAAAATACATGTTTCCGCTGAAACTGCTCTTCACGCACCCTGGGAAAACATCAGCAAAATCGCACCGTACATAGATTTATTTTTAATTGATCTAAAGGTTGTTGGTGATGACACCCTCCATAAAAAATACACTCAGCAAGACAGCAAATTAATCCATAGCAATATCAGCAAACTGATTGATTTAAATGCAGATGCAAAAATTAAATTCCGCATGGTGATTGTGCCGGGGTTTAACGATATGGATAGCAGCATAAAAGCAACGGCCGATTTTTTAACGTCTATCAATTATAACTCAATTGAATTGCTGAAGTACCACAATATGTACGAAGAAAAAGCCAAGGGTTTGCGTTTGGTGCAAGGGTCATTAAATATTACACCAAAGATTACACCAGATCAAAGTCTTGCTGCTATAAGAAGCACCGTTGAATTATTCAAATCTTTTGATATCAACGCACAATACGTTGATTTGGATTCTTTTACAAATAAAGCCGTCTTTACCCGGCGCGTTTATGACATACAAAATGATATTAGAGAAAGTGATTATCACCTTTGTCTTGAAGCAGCCAAACTGAAAACAAAATTTTATAAGAAAAATGGTTTTAAAAAGCCAAATCCGATTCACAGGTCGGAACGTCTTTCGTATGTATTGGAAAACAAAGAAGTTATTATCTATCCCAACGAACTGCTGGTCGGTAATTTTACTTCCAAAAGAGTCGGCGGACAGTTATGGGAAGAACATTGTGGTGTTATGTTCAGCTCAATTATTCATCAAATCAATCGTCAGACACCGATTTCATTCCAAATTTCTCTTAAGGACAAGTTTAGTTTTTATTTTAAAATATTCCCTTTCTGGATAAAACACTCTCTTTTTAAGAAGGTATATTCATCCTTTTCAGATTTGATGCTGACAATTGCTCAGGCCTCTGACCTGAGTACCGGATTTAATAATAATATGGCGGCAATAGCGCATTTTGTTGTTAACTCCGAGCGTGTTCTTGAGCTTGGTACCATCGGGATCATAAAAGAAATTGAAACAATGCAAAAAGAAAAGCCTGAGAACAATCAGGACTTTTATAATGGCGCCATTATTGCTCTAAAGGGCCTGGAATCGTTCGCGAAACGATATTCCGACCATTTATTAATCCTGTCCCAAAAAGAAAATGATCCAAAACGCCGCAAAGAGTTGGAAGAAATGTCCGGTATCTGCAGACATGTTCCGAAACACCCTGCCCGCACATACCATGAAGCGCTCCAAAGCATGATGTTTTTGCAAATCGGACTTTGTATAGAGTCCTTTGAAAATGCGGTATCCTTTGGGCGACTCGATCAAATTTTATACCCTTACTATAAAGAGGATAAAAATGCGGGGTTAATGACTTACGAGAAAGCCAAAGAACTGCTGGCCTTATTTATTCTCAAAATGGACGAAGCCGTTTTAGTAAACGATGGTGATACCTATCTGAGAATCGGAAGACTTTTTGAGACTCAGTCTACAGACCAGGCTGTGACGGCCGGAGGTCTTGGCAAAGACGGTAAGGATGCCACCAATGATCTTACCTATATGCTGCTCGATATTTGCGAGTTGCAGCCACTTGCCGTAAATATGACCGCAAGAATTCATAAAGACAGCCCCATCGAATATCTGGACAGGCTTGCAGAGGTATATATCAACGGAGCGCCCATGCCGTCTTTGTATAATGATGAACTTTATATTAAAACTTTACAAAAATATTACCCTGAAACCACTATACAGGATTCGCGAAACTACGCAGTCATTGGATGTGTTGAACCCAATGCTTCAGATGATCATTTTGGCAATACCGACTGCGCCAATATAAACGTTGTCTTGCCTTTTTTACAGGCTCTAAAAGGTGAGGAACATGAGTTATGGCACATTGGATTCTTTGATCAACTGGAGAGAATTAACAACAAAGCGATAGAATACAACCTCAGCAGGTGGGACAATAAATTTTTTAAAGCGCTTCTTTCAAAACATACAAAAAGGCGTATAAATAAAAAAATAAAAAAAGCGTCATCTTCTTATAATTTTTCTGCGAATATGGATGAATTGCTCAAACGCTATCAGAAACGTCTGAATCATCTGGCTTCCTCCATATTGGCGGATCACCAGAAAATTGAAAAAATTCTTGTTGAAAATTTTACAACACCCCTTGCATCCACCCTCTTTAAGGGTTGTATTGAAAGCGGAAAAGATGTGAACGAAGGTGGCGCTACGATTAACAGCGCTGGTATTCAGGCGGTAGGAATTACGGATGTTGGAGATTCGCTGCATGCCCTTGATGAAGTTGTATACAAGAAAAAGCTGTATACAATTGATGACATCATTAAAGCTATGGACAACAATTTTGAAGGAAAATATTACCAGCAAATCAGATCAGCATTACTGGAAGTGCCAAAATTTGGTGATGATGGCTCCTTCAAATCCCAAGAGTGGGTAAACAAATCTTTAGAGATTTTCGTTAATGCGTTGAATTCAGTAAAGAACTGTCCGCGCGATGGCATATATACTGCCGGCTATTATGCCTTGAATGTTAATATTATTTATGGATTAAGAACGCCCGCTTTGCCTTCAGGCAGATTAAGAGGTGTTCCTCTCGCCAACAGTGTTGCACCTCATTATGGAATGGAAGTGGCGGATTTATTATCATCTTTAAATTCTGTTGCCAATGCTGATTTTGTAAATTATGCACCGAATGGCACAACGGTTACGTTCACGATTGATTCGGGATTGTTTCAAGGCCCTGATGGCGTCAGAAACCTGTCTGGCATGATCAGCACATATTTTGATAAAGGCGGCATGCAGTTTCAACCCAATGTTATTAATAGGGAAATATTACTGGATGCATACAATCACCCCGAAAAGCACAAATACCTCATGGTTCGAGTTGCCGGTTACTGTTCATACTTTAATAATATTTCTGATGAATTGAAATTAGCTATTATTAATAGAACTTGTTATTGTTAACGTATATTTTTTGTATAAGGAGCCCATCATGACCCTTGAAGAATTTAAAACCGCTGGTAATGATCTCTATCACAGGCTGCACCTGCCCACATATCCGGTGGGGATCACATATATCAAAAATGAAGACGACATACCGGAACAGGCAATACGGCCATCTTCAATGGGGCAGAAGTGGAGTTTATGCCAGGCCGTCACCTATGCCCGCCGCCATGGCTGGCATGTGGCTATGACAGAAGATGACAACTTCTGCGTGCCGGCTTCCGCCTTTCACAAATGGGCGGATGTGTCTGAAGAAGATCTGATTGAAAGTCAGGTGCAACAGGGCTGGCACAAGGATCGCAAGGCTGAACAGAACCGGTTTAATTTTTTCAAAGGTTTATTTGCCGGCCCACAAGGCGAAAAGACACTGCAGAAAATGATGGAATATATGGGGTTTGTCTGCTCTCCGCTTCATCAGGCCATCATGGAACCGGATTCGATCATGGTGTTTGGCGACGGCACGCACATCAATCATATCATTCAGGCACTGTGTTATGATTATAAAATGCCGGTGATGTCCGCATTTGAAGGATTCGGGGAATCCTGTTTTAAAGGCGGCCTGGCACCGTTTATCACCGGTCGGCCGCAGGTGGTCATCCCCGGCATGGGAGACCGGGCGTTTGCAGGCATTACCCCGGAGGAAATTGCCGTCGGGCTCCCGGCTTCCCTGCTATCTGTGGTTGTGGAAAATCTTTTCAAGTCCGGCGGTGATATGAACATCGGGCAACCGGTAAAAACCCTGCTGGCCATGGGGCTGGATGAGTCCATTACGCCGGGGTTTACATTTTTGAAAAATAAAATCAGTAAAATGCGTTAAAGTGAGAAAACAGTATTAATAACAAGACGTTCATCAGTGATTGGTAAAGAAGCAGCAAAGAATGTTAAGCTGATGTTTTGCCGGGGCACGGGTGTCCATTTTGTCTCCACCCGTTGGCGGAAATGCAAAATACTGAAAAAATCGGCAAACACACCTTCGTAACAAAATATTTTAATAAAAAAGGCCCCTCATCATGGTAAAATTGTTTTTCAGG
>JAGGYV010000186.1 GCA_021162325.1 Desulfobacteraceae bacterium
CTGGAAGGGGTCTCCGGGTGCATTGATTTTCTGACCCGACTGTATCGGGGTGACATCACGTCTTTAAAAGAAAAAGTCGCGGTCATTGGTGATGGTAATGCGGCATATGATCTGGCGCGCGCCCTTTTACGAATCGGCGCGGATGTCCGCCTTGTTTCCTGGTTTGATAAAGATAAGATCCCGGCAGATGCGGAAGAAATAGTCGCCGCCGCCGAAGAGGGGATTGGCCTTATTGATAATACCCAGGTGGTCGGTTTTGAAGGCAAAAACGGGTATTTTGAACGTTTAAAATGTCGGCCCACACAAGCGGGAAAGCCGGATGCCAATGGGATTGCCTGGCCGGTAATCGTCGAGGCGAGTGATGCATTTATCCTTGAATTTGATCAGGTGTTTGTGGCGATTGGACAGATCGGTGCCTTTGGTGCAACTAAAAATGACCAGTTGCTTCAGATTAACGCCGATGGACTCATTGCTGTTGATGACCGGTTCCAGACAACTATGGATAAGGTTTATGCTGCGGGAGATGCGGCTTCCGGTGCATCTTCCGTGGTTCATGCTATGGCCCGGGGCCGGGCAGCAGCCATTTGTGTGCTGGATAATATTTGCGGTATCCCCTCATCTGAAGATTTTACAGGCCGGTCTACGGATCAGCCTGCGGTTCGGTCAATTGATCGCGATTTTACACCGGTCCCGTCTGATCTGGCGTACCTGGCCCGGGCCCATATGCCGGAAACAAATGTGGCGGATCGAAAGTCGAATTTTGATGAAGTCGCCCTTGGCCTGACCGGGGCCCAGGTTATTGAAGAAGCACAGCGATGCTTGCAGTGCGGGGTCTGCGCAGACTGTATGGAATGTTTGGCCGTTTGTGACGCCATCGGCGCGATCAACCATGAAGAGCTGCCGGAAGATATTTTAGAGCATGCCGGTGTCATTATTATTGCCGATCCGGACATTGTGCCGTCCGTCAGGGGCGATGATATTATCCGGGCTTATGGTCCCGTAACGTCCCGTACTGATGTCAGCGCAATGATGACCCGCGGGTTTGCCGCTGCTGCCCGGGCCATGGTGCTGCTTTCCAACACGTTTCAGCGCCAGAAGGGAAGGGGCATGTCCTTTTCGCCACCGGAAGCCGATCTGGCGGACGAGATTAAAATCGGCGTATTTGCCTGCCGGTGCAATGATTCTCTTGGGTGGCATCCGGAAATGGATCGTTTTTTGGAAGATTTGTTATATGGCGATTTTATCCTGCATACGGAGTCGGTTGTTTCTGCCTGTACGCCGGAGGGAACAGCGGCGATTTTAAAAACCGTTCGGGAAAAAGGAATCACCCGCATCGTTCTGGCCTCCTGCGTCTGCTGTCCGTTAAATTTTGTGTGCAGTTCGTGTACGGACCAGAGAAGCCGTCTAAAGTACGCGCTGTTTAACGCAACAGGCATCAGCCGATCCATGGTAATGACTTGTAATATCAGAAATGAGGCATTGTTCGATCTGGCCCATGACCCGGACATGGCAGTAGAAAAATTTTCCGGACTGATCCGCCGGTCAATCCGGCGGGCCCGCACATTAAAACCTTTTTTATCACCGGCAAGAAATTATAATTTTACGACCGCCGTGATCGGGGAAAGTGAAGCGGCCATTGAAAGCGCGTTGATGCTGGCAGATGCGGGCATTGATGTATTCCTTTTTGGTACCAGGGACAAATCACTGGAAGGGGCTTATACACATGTCAATCTTTTGTCTTTTGAGGGATCGTGTGTAAAACATATCAGCGGTAGCCTGGGGGCGTTCCAGCTCACGGTGGTGACCGGTGAAAAGGAACAGCAGATTCAGGTCGGTGCCGTGATTCTGGGGGAAAAAATTCGCGGCAAGATTCAATATCTGGGGCCGGATGGGCGGGCCATTACCGCTTCCATGCAGAAGGCAGGGACGACCGGTATCCCATTTTATTATCCGGGCATGACCTCTGTGAGCGGTTTATTTATGGCAGATCCCCCGGGTATTGCCGTATCAAACCGGCAGAAAGGGCATGCCTCCGCAGTTTTGGCTGCCGCCATCATGCCCCGGGGGCCGCGTCAGCATAAAGGATTTACGGTGACGGTGAAGGCTGAACAATGCCGGGGTTGCGGGCGTTGTATTGATAAATGCCCGTACCGTGCCATCACCACTCAGAGCAATGATATCGGTGGCTGGTACGCGGTGGTGGATGAAACCCTGTGTAAGGGATGCGGCAACTGTATTTCCATATGTCCATCAAACGCGGCTGACAGTCCTTTCCGGGACCAGATTTTTCTGGAAAGAACCCTTGAAGAGATTTTGGTGCATTAGACGGCTGAAAAGAATAAGAATAAACAAGTGTGAAGTGACTAAAGTGATCTAAAGTGCCTAAAGTTTCGGACTGCGCGAAACGCGCAATCGTTTCAATAATAAAAATTAAGGCAGGCCGGCGTTATTCGGGAGGGCATAAAGCCCTCCCCTACATTGGAATTGCGGCATTTCCTGTAGGGGCGGGGTTTATCCCCGCCCGTTAAATGTCAGATTGAACAAATCTATTTCGACAGCCAGGATTCTTTCACAATCGATATAAGTAAGGTTCTCATGGAAAATTATAAAATTATACTGTTTTTATGTAACTGGGGGGCTCATAC
>JAGGYV010000218.1 GCA_021162325.1 Desulfobacteraceae bacterium
GGTCCATGCCGGGTTCAAAACCGATTCGGGCGGCATTTTTTCGAAACGATTTGGGTGCGGTCATGAGTACGCCCCAAAGGGCTGCCAGGGCCGCACTGTCCCATTCTTTTCCGATGGTTTTTGCCAGCACAAAGGGCATGGCAGCCAGGGATTTGGGTTCAGTGGCCGCCCATTCCATGAGTTTTGCGCCAAATGTCAGTCGGTCACCTTTGGCGGCTTCGTACAAATCTTTCGGAATTTCCGGGACCAGTCCCAGCTTGTCGGCCAGCAGTGTGAAAATTTGGGAGGCTTCCAGACATTTTTCCGGGGGATTAACAATGGGCCGCCGCATCTGGAAAAAGACTTTGGGGAATGTCCATGGAAAAAACGTCCCGTCCCAGGATTCATAATAGGACCGGCAGGGAAGCACATAATGGGCCAGGCGGGCGGTTTCACTCATGACAACATCATTGACCACCAGCAGGTCAAGTTTTGCGAAAGCTTTTTCATAGGCTGTGGTATCCGGATATGCCCGCAAGGGGTTGCAGGCACTGACAAGCACCACACGCAACCTTTCCGGATGATCGTTTAAGATCTCCTCGGGCATGACAGCCGGCGGAAAAGATCCCGCAGATGCCGGCGGCATATTTGTTATAATGGTGCGCCATGTTTTGGGGTCCCGTTCATCCGCATGATAACCCATGGGCATGACCATGCCGGGAATGATGTTGCCGCCGCTCAGGCAAAAAATGCCGCAGATAGCGCCGAGGACGTTCATCAGGTAGGAATTTAAGGTACTTTTTCGTCCCATGTAAATACCCAGATCCGGATGCATGCACCAGCGTTTGGTGGTCATCAGGCGGCAGAGTTCAACCACCTGGTCATAATCAAGTTCGCAGACAGCAATGGCGGCTTTTGCATCAAAGTGTTCAAACCATGGCCTGATTGTGTCCCATCCTTCGACGTGGTTGGTGATGTATTCGCTATTTTCCCATTGTTTATCAAGAATAATGGATATCATGGCTTTGATCAGCAAGGCGTCCGTTCCGGGTCGGACAGCAAGATGAATATTGGCAATGGATGCGGTTTCACTTTTTCTTGGATCAATGATGACCAGGAGCCGGTCGGGATCTTTTGAAAATCCTTTAAGAACCTTGGGCGCCTGAGGCATCTGATGGCTTTCCATGCCGTTCCATCCCCATCCCACCAGCATTTCTGTGGCATGATCGTCGGGCATGGCGACATTGTATTGTTTGCCCAGCATGCGGCCGAACAGCCACCAGATGCCGGAAAACTCCTGCCCGCCGGAATTATAGAAATACTGGGAGCCCATGGCCCTTAAGATTGACAGGCCGAAAGCCCCTTCAAAATGACCGCCCTGGGCGCTGGCGCCCATATAGGCAAAGGCTCTCGGGCCATGGGTGTCGACCAGATGTTTCATTTTTTCGCTTATTTCTTCAATAGCCTGTTCCCAGGAAATGGGTTCGAATTTATTTCCCACCCGTTTTAACGGTTCTGTTATTCGGTCTTTGGGGTACTGGTGGTAAATCACATTCAGGCCTTTGCGGCAGGCATATCCTTCACTGCGCAGGTTTGATTTGTCCGGTTTGACCTTAATCATGCGGTCATTTTCCACCAGCACTTCAAGCCCGCAGTTTTGCGCGCACAAGACACATCCGGTTTTATGCCATTGAGACATGATTTTTTCCCCTATGTTGTAGCGTTAATAACGGAATTTTTTAAACTGTCATTTAACCGGTCGGTCAAGCCAGGTAGGCCGGGTTTCTTACCCGGCGCCAAAATCTGTTGCCAAAATATAACGATTGACATGACATATTTTTTTGTCGGGAATGAATCCCGACCTACGATTTTTTTTGAATATCCTTCAGCCTTCTATCTACCAACCTGAGCCGTTAAGGCTCATTAAAACTGAATTCCTCGCCTGATCGCCATATTCATCATCTGCTCACCGCTGGTGACCGGGGGTATTTTCAGGGCTTCTTCGGGTTTTAAAACCAGCTTGATCGCTTCGGAAGGACACGTGGTGACGCACAAGCCGCATCCAATGCAGCGGTCTTTATTCACCACTGCTTTTTCCTCATCATTCATGGTCAGGGCACCCATCTGACAACGGTCAATGCAGGCTTCACATCCGACGCATTCATCTTCATCAATTGCCGCAAAATAGTTGGAAAAAACCATTTCCGCCGGTTTTGGAAATTCATTGAGTGCTTTGAGTACACCGCAGCAGTCGCCGCAGCAGTTGCACATGCCGCCCGGGTTCTGGGCTGTGGCCGGCTGTGTTACAAGTCCGTCTTCCCGGGCTTTGGTAAGAATCCGGATGCCTTCATCCACATCTATCTGTCGGCCCAGATCATGGTCCAGGTAATACTGGGCCATGGAACCGAACATAAAACAGGCTTCCATGAGTTTGCCGCAGCCGGTTTCAACTGTTTCCCGCATTTTTCGGCAAATGCAGTCGGTGATCACAATGAGTTTTTGTTTTTTTAATATTTCAACCGCATCATCATAGGCCGCAATATTCTGGGTAACATCAATGGACTCCTGAATCGGAATGGTGCGCAGAAATCCGCCCGCATTCTGGGCCATTGTAACAGAGAATTCAGCGTCAAAATATTGTTCCACCAGTTTGGCAAAATCCTTGTCCAGCCGTTTGACCTGGAATTCGAACAATCCGTGAACAAACGGGATCGCACCGTATCTGACAGAATCTGCTTTTTTTAAATGAAACAGCAGACCGCGTTGGGTCATGTCAGCTAAGATTTTCGCCACTTCATCAACCGGTCGGTTCAGTCGTTCAGCAACTGCTTCAGGCATTTCCAGCAAAGGAGAAAGAGCCAGAAACAGTTGTGCGTCTTCTTCGGAAAACATGGTTTTTAAAATAGTGATTTCAATGCCGGAGTCCGTTGCCGGAAACCCGACGGAATATTTGTCCAGGCGCTCCTGAAGGTCGCGATAGATGTCTTGGGTCATAGGTAATTCCTTCAATAGGTAGTTTTTGCAAAAGTTTTTTTACCACAGAGCACAGAGGGAACAGAGGACACAAAGAAAAAAAATTGAATTACTTTTCGGCCTTGGTCATGATTCCGACCATTGTAGGGGAGGGCTTTATGCCCTCCCGTTTTGGGCGGGGATAAACCCCGCCCCTACAATGTAAAGATTTTCAAAAAATGGCCGAAACGATGATCAACGCCTACTTTTCTCTTTTATCTCTGTGTTCTCTGTATTCTCTGTGGAGTAGTATTTTTTTTGAATATAATATTTTATGCTTGCTTATTTTTCTCAAGTTCATCGGTTACACAGGAAATTCCTTTGCCTTCCAAAGCAGGACCAAAGCAAAGATTATCGGATTTGCATGTGGCCGGGCGGGTGTCTCCGGATTCCCAGCGATTGATAAGACCTGGTTCCCGGATAAACGGTCGACACATGGATATGTAATCAGCAATCCCGCTACTTAAGGTTTTTTTCGCAACGTTCAATGAGCGCATGCCCCCCACCAGGATCAGGGGCACATCCATTGCTTTTTTATAAGCAGCTGCGGCTTGTTTAAAATAGGCTTCTTTTTCTTCTTTATTGATTCCTCCCCGGCTGGGAGACAGTTTGCCGGAAGACAATGTGCCTCCGGAAAGCTCAATGGCATCGATGCCCACATTTGCCAGCATTTTTGCAGCAGCAATGGAATCTTCCAGGCTGAGGCCATTTTCAATGTAGTCCTCGGAGTTGATTTTAATTAAAACCGGATAATCGTTTCCCACAGCCTTTCGGATGGCATTGTAAATTTGTCCATGAATACGAGTGCGATTTTCAATAGACCCGCCATATTCATCTTTACGTCGATTGTAGGCCGGGGAAAGGAACTGACTGAGCAGGTAGCCGTGGGCTGAATGAATCTGGACCCCGTCAAATCCTGCGGCTTTAGCTCTTTTAGCGGCTTCGCCAAATGCGGTGACAAGGTTTTTGATATCTTCAATTGTCAATTCGTGTCGGGGAGATTTTGACAGGCCGTTATAATCAGACACCACATGGGGCGGCTGTTTGGTTAATGTCTTGATCGCAAAATGACCGGCATGGGCCAGCTGGGCGATGATTTTACCGCCAGCTTGATGAACCGCATCGGTCATGGTTTTTAAGCCGTCAATCAGTTCATCTTTATATATTCCCATTTGCCAGGGACCTGCCTGACCTTCCTGGCTGACAAAAGCGTGCCCGGATATGATCAGGCCCACGCCGCCTTCGGCCAGATCGACCATTGTTTGTGTCAGTTTTGGGGTCACCGCACCATCATCGGCTGCCATGCCTTCCCAGGTGGCAGACCGTACAAACCGGTTGCCCAGCTTCATGCCGTTTATTTCTGTTGTTTCAAAAAGAACGCTCATTTTTTCTATTCCTCGGTTAGATAGTTCTCTGTATTAATTTTTGGCTTTAGTCATCGTTTCGGCCAGTACAATGTCATTCCGGCATGCTTTTAGCCGGAATCTATGTTCGGAATAGCACATAACTGAATTCCCGATAGAAACATTCGGGAATGACAAATCTGCTTTGGCCGAAATGATGATCAATGCCTAATTTTTTAATGGTTTTTAATAAATTCGGGCGACCCACATATTGTGATATTTTTACTGGATTCCCGCCTTCGCGGGAATGACGGGCGATGCAGCTCGGGCTAAATAAGAAGTTACATTTCCAGCCGTCAAATTTTCATGCCTGCAGCATATCCCTGATGCACTGCATCAAACGCCATGCCAATCTTTCCGGCATCGCCGATCACATCAAAGGGAATTTTTTTAGATTTGATTGCGTCAGCCAGATCATTGACGGATTTTGAGCCGGCAGCCATAACAATCGTGTCAGCCTGTATTTCTTCAATTCCCTGTCCGGTTTCGACTTTA
>JAGGYV010000214.1 GCA_021162325.1 Desulfobacteraceae bacterium
TGGTTTCATCTCATGATCGTCGCAATCCTGAAACATCCGGCGGTATTTTTTATTTTGATATCGATACTGAAAAAACCGGCAAAATGACGCGTATCGGTGATCCGGAGAAAATCGCGGCGTTTAAGCCGCATGGTATGGATATTCGAAGGCATGGCAATCAGACGTTGCTTTACGTGATTATTCATGACCCTTACGCGAATGGGCAAAGAGACGAAAACGCCGTTATCATCTATGAGGTAAACAAAAACGATCTTCGTTTTGTTAAACTCCTGGAAGATGCGGACCATTTATGGTCACCCAATGACCTGTCTGTTTTACCGTCCGGAGATATATACGTTACCAATGATTTGCGCGGCAGTCTGGATATGTATATGCGCTGTCAATCTTCTGAAATTGCTTATTTTGATTATATCTCTGAAACATGGGAAACGGTGGCGGAGAATATCGCGTTTGCCAATGGAATTCTTGCCGAATCGGATCGGGTGTATGTGTCTGCAACGTTTGATAACCAGGTGATGGTATTTCCGCGCGCAGATGACGGCAGCCTGGGAACCCCGGAGCAGATCGTCCATGTTAAAGGCCCGGATAATATCATGCGATATAAAAATTCCCTGCTGATCACTGCGCACTATGATGATCTGGCTTTTTTAAGTCACAGTAAAGACCCTGAGGCGCATGCGCCGTCGATTGTGTTTATGATTCGACCGGAAATGTATATCAAGGATCCGGTTTTTGTGGATACAGGGGAGATGATCAGCGCGGCATCAACCGCAATGGTTTTTAAAGACAAACTGTATATCTCTCAGGTTTTTGATCCGTATATAGTGGTGTGTCATGTGCCGGCGTTTATAAAATAATGGTAAGCATTCACAGGGCACCGCATCTGCATTGTTGCCGGGTGCTTGAAGTATAAACACATACGTCTGCGCTCCCGGCGCCTCGCATCTACGGCACCCTGTAAATGCTTACCGCTCTACTAATTTAAAATGAAAAATAACCATACTTTATGCGTTCAAGCGGATGTGTGGCGTGTTTAAATTAAATCTCTGAGCAGGCGTTTTAAGAGCAATTGTTCTTCTATGGTAAATTTTTTTAAAATAGTCTTATTGGCTTTTTTTCTTTCATCAATCAGTTTGTCTTTCATCTGGTTTGCTTTTTCCGACGGATATAATTTTTGGATTCTTCCGTCATCAGGGTCTGGCTTTTTAATGATCCACCCGGTATCCACCATTCTTTCCAAAATGCCGGAAGCCGTTGCCTTGTCCATGATCAAAAGTTTGCATAACTCGGCGGCGGTCATTCCCTCATCATACCACAATCCTTCAAGTACCAGATGCTGCATATTGGTCAGGCCGTAGTTTTTAAGTCTTTTTTTAAAGCTTCCATGGGCTTTCTGATAGGCTTTGCCCAGCAGAAACACCATGCATTCCGGTAAATCTTCAGGTATTTTTGACATAATTTAATTCCTTTGTATACGAACTGTAAATCCGGTCTGAGATTTATGTCAATAAAAAATTGTCTGCTTAGGGGAGCAGCCGTGAAATGCTAAAAATTAGCGGATTGCATAGATATTTAAACCATTATGTTTGATGGCTTCGTAAAAAGTCCAAATTCTTTGTTGCGCTGCATCCTTCGTTTCTTCATGGTACGCTAAGTACAAATTATCACTCAGGATTTGCGCGTCTCGAATTTGGAACTTTTTTCTTTGCCATCTGAAATCGACTTTTTATGAGTTTGTCATGTTTAACAGGATGCCCCGATAATTTTTAAACGCAATTGACACATGGTTATTTTTTTGGCATATTTCTATAAGCCGATTCTTATAAAATTGTTTAACCACATGATCTGATAAGGATTTTGTTATGCCGATTTATGAATTCTATTGTAAGGATTGTCACACCATATTTAATTTTTTTTCGAAAACCGTGAACACGAAGAAAGTTCCGGGGTGCCCCAAATGCAGGAATCCGAAACTGACCAAACAGGTTTCCCTGTTTGCCGTGACCGGGCGTGCGGAAGAAAACAGTATGGATGAGTTGCCTGTGGATGCGTCGAAGATGGAAAAAGCCATGGAGATGATGGCGAAGGAATCGGAAAATATTAATGAGGATGATCCCCGACAGGCAGCAAAACTCATGCGGAAATTAACGGACATGACCGGCGTGGGATTGGGGCAGGGCATGGAGGAAGCGTTGCATCGAATAGAAAACGGAGAAGATCCTGAGAAAATTGAGGCGGAAATGGGAGACTTGATGGGCGATGAAGACCCGTTTATTTTGCCCGGGAAAAAAAGCGGCAAACGGCTGGAGAAAAATCAGGCGCCCAGAAAAGATGATACACTATATGATTTATAAAATAGGAGAAAAAATATGATCTGGACATTAAAAAAAGGACTTTATCGGACACAGCAACGGGTTATGAAGACGGCTTCCAAGATTTTACCCTTTCCCATACCTGTATTGTTAACCGGACCCGGCAGTGTCAAAAAACTGGCTGAAAACATAAAGGTCAGACGGCTTAAAAATGTGTTGGTGGTGACAGACAAGATTTTAATGGATTTAAAACTGCTGGATGGACTTTTTGATTCGCTTCATGAAAACGAGGTGAAATACGTTGTGTATGATGAGGTTGAGCCCAATCCCACCATTGAGAGTGTGGAGAATGGCAGAAAGGTGTATCAAAAGAATAAATGTGACGGTATCATTGGTTTTGGTGGGGGATCTTCCATTGATTGTGCCAAGATTATTGGGGCCAGAATTTCAAATCCGTTGATTCCCGTGAAACGAATGAAGGGACTGTTCAGGGTGATTTTGCCGATTCCGCCGTTTTTTTGTGTGCCAACCACGGCAGGGACCGGTTCTGAGACCACGGTTGCCGCTGTTATAACGGATGCTGCTACGCATGAAAAGTTTGCCATTAATGATTTAAAACTGATCCCCAAAATTGCGGTTCTGGATCCTGAATTGATGGTGGGATTGCCGCCGCATATCACGTCCACGACGGGGATGGATGCGCTGACGCATGCGGTGGAAGCGTATATTGGTTTAAACGGTAATAACTTTACCGATGAGAATGCGGAAAATGCCACAAAATTGATCTTTGAAAATCTTGAAGAAGCGTATACAAATGGCGGCAACCTGGAAGCGCGTAACAATATGGCGCTGGCCTCTTTTTATGGCGGGGCGGCCTTTACAAGGGCTTATGTGGGTTACGTGCATGCCGTTGCACATAATATGGGCGGCCTTTACGGTGTGCCCCATGGTCTGGCCAATGCCATTATTCTTCCCTATGTATTAGTGTTCTGCCGCAAGGAAGCAGAAAAAAAACTGGCAGGGCTCGCTATTGCCGGTGGTATTGGTACAAAAGGGGAGTCAGAAGAAGAATTGTCGTATCGGTTTATAGAAAAAGTAAAAACCATGAATAAGAATATGAAAATTCCGACCTTTATCAAAGAACTCCAGGAAGAAGATATTCCGCTGATCGCCAAACGGGCGTTGGCTGAAGCACACCCGGATTATCCGGTACCCAGAATTATGACGCTGGCTGAATGTGAGGAATTGATCGGGAAATTGTTACAGTAAGTAGGATGTAAAAGAATTGATAAAAACACACCCCGCAATAAACTGCGGGGTGTTTTTTTGTTATACGAAATTTAAAGAAATTTTGATCTGAAAATGACATTACCCAAGCGTGTAGGCTGGGATGAGCTTGTTCGATCTGTTGGGTTTCGCTACGCTCTACCCAACCTACGATAATTCGATTTTTTTCCGAGGAAAGGTTTTACGGACAAAATCTGACAATGTCTGCGTTTTTTATCTATCATTCCGTAGGTTGGGTAGAGCGTAGCGAAACCCAACAATATCAGAATACGGCTGAAATCCTTTTGCATTTGCATTACTCATGCCCGATAAAGTTGCTAAATTCTATATCCTGTCTGCTTCCCCAATTACTGCTATACTTTCTTTCACGAACATATTTATGAAAACTTGAATAAATCCAATCTTTCGGTGACTCCGCATATTGATGCTTAACCGGATTATAGTGAATATAGTCAACATGGTTTTTAAAATCATTATCATCTGTTATCTGGTGTTCCCAAAAACGCCGTTGCCAAATCATCTGTTCTTTTTGAATCCCCCTTGATTGCGTTGACTTGCGTTTATATTTATCGTTGCATTGCCGAGTAAAGATACTTTTAATTAATCGCCAGCGGGTTGAAAAATCGTCATCGCCATCCGGCAGAGTCCAGATACAATGCAGGTGATCAGGCAATAAAACAAACGCATCAATTTTAAACGGGTGGTTATTCCTAACATGTTTAATCGATTGGCGAAGCAATTGTGCATTTTCAGGTTCAGTCAGAATCTGCTTCCGGTTGTGAGTAACAACCGTGAAAAAAAAAGTTCCGCCTTTTGCAATGGCTCGCCGGTATCGCATGTTTGGTTGGACTTGGTTAAATTATAATTTTGTTGGGTTTCGCTACGCTCTACCCAACCTACAAAAGCGCATCGCTGTCAGTTATCTGTTCACCACCAAAGCCACGGCTTCCCCGCCGCCAAGGCAAAGGGAGGCCAGGCCGGTTTTTTTGTCCTGCCGGATCATTTCATGGATCAATGTCACCAGGACCCGGCAGCCGCTGGCGCCGATAGGATGCCCCAATGCAACGGCACCACCATTGACGTTTACGATTGACGGGTCCAGATCAAGTTCTTTTAAAACCGACACGGTTGATCCGCTGAATGCTTCGTTGATTTCATAAAGGTCCACATCGTTTTTTTCGATGCCCTCCTTTTTAAGACATTTGGGAATCGCCAGGATGGGGGCCACCAGTACATATTTCATGTCAATACCATATGATGCCTGTGCCCCGATATGGGCCAGGATAGTGCATCCCAGGGCAGTCGCCCTTTCTTTGGACATGACCACAACAGCTGAGGCGCCGTCACTGATGATGGACGCATTGCCGGCCGTGCCCACCCCATCTTTTTTAAACGCGGGTTTCATTTTTGCCAGCACTTCATAGGGGGTTTCAATAGCGGTTTCGTCTGTTTCAAATACGATCGGGTTTCCTTTCCGTTGCGGAATCTCGACCGGCATGATTTCTTTTTTAAACCGCCCGCTGTCAATGGCCGTTATTGCCCGGTGATACGATTCAGCGGCATATTGGTCCTGGTCTTCGCGGGAGACGTTGTATTTCTCCGAACAAAGTTCGTTGGACATGCCCATGTGAAAATCATTCACATTATCCCACAGACCGTCATGCAGCAAGTGGTCTTCAAGTTTACCCTGGCCCATGCGGTATCCGAACCGGGCTTTTTCAAGGTAGTAGGGGGCCATGGACATATTTTCCATGCCGCCGGCCACCACAACATCCGCATCCCCGACGGCGATTGCCTGGGCTGCCAGCATGACGGATTTCAACGCAGACCCGCAAACTTTGTTAATGGTCAGGCATTCGGCTTCCCAGGGCATTCCGGCTTTGACCGCCGCCTGTTTTGCCGGGTTCTGGCCGTACCCGCACGGCAGCACCAATCCCATGATTACTTCATCTACCGCTTCTTTTTCAATACCTGCCCGATGGATTGATTCTTTTATGACGAGCCCGCCGAGATCTGTCGCACCAATGCCGCTTAAGCTTCCATTAAACCCTCCCAATGGCGTCCGTACGGCACTGACAATGACCGCTTCTTTCATGATATGAGTTCCTTTTTATTGTTTATTTTCGTTTCAGAATACCGGATTAGGTTTGAGGGCAAGGCACAGGCCGACGCAAAAACGCAAAGAATTTGGTTAAGCCGGGTGTTGAAAAACGTCATGAGCGCCGACAAGACAAGGCAAAATTTTACGAAAGAGCGGAGCTTATGCCTATAAGTGAGCATTTTGAGTAAAATTTTAACGCCGTATTGCCAAGCGCAATAGTTTTTCAATATCCGGCTACATGTTGCGCCGATACTTGCCGCCCACTTCGTATAATGCCTGTGTAATCTGGCCCAGGGTGCAGTATTTTACCGTATTCATCATTTCGGCAAAAATATTTTCTCCGGCAAGGGCTGTCTCTCTCAATCGCTTAAGCGCTGCCGGTGCCATATCCTGATTTTTTTTAACAAAATCATTGCGCCGTTTGAGCTGAGATTGTTTTTCGCCATCGGTTGCCCGGGCCAGTTCGAGATTTGATATGGTTTTCGTGTCATTAGCATTTGGGTTAAGAAATGTATTGACGCCGATGATGGGAAACTCACCGGAATGCTTTAATCGTTCATAGTGCATAGACTCATCCTGGATTTTGCTTCGCTGGTATCCGCGTTCCATGGCGCCTTTAACCCCACCGCGGGAAGTGATCCGGTCAAATTCAGCCAGGATCGCTTCTTCAACCAGGTCCGTCAGGGTTTCAATGAAAAAACTGCCCTGATTCATATTTTCATTTTTCGCGATCCCCAGTTCACGGTTGATAATGAGCTGGATAGCCAGGGAGCGGCGCACCGATTCTTCGGTCGGTGTCGTTACCGCTTCATCATAGGCATTGGTATGCAGGCTGTTGCAGTTGTCATGGCTTGCGTATAATGCCTGCATGGTAGTACGGATATCATTGAACTGGATTTCCTGGCTGTGCAAAGACCGGCCGGAGGTCTGGATATGGTATTTAAGCATTTGCGACCGTTCGGAAGCCCCGTATTTTTCTTTCATGGCAATGGCCCAGATGCGCCGGGCCACCCGTCCGATGACGCTGTATTCCGGATCCATGCCACTTGAGAAAAAAAATGACAGGCTGGGGGCAAAGCTGTCGATGTCCATCCCCCGGGACAAATAGTACTCCACATAGGTGAAACCGTTGGCAAGGGTGAACGCCACCTGGGATATGGGATTTGCCCCGGCCTCGGCGATATGGTATCCGGAGACGGAGACCGAGTAAAAATTTCGGATATTGTTTTGATTAAAATATTCCTGGATATCGCCCATCATTTTCAAGGCAAAGTCTACGGAAAAAATACAGGTATTCTGTCCCTGGTCTTCCTTCAGGATATCCGCCTGAATCGTTCCGCGAACCTGCGAAAGTACGGACGTCTTAATCTCAGTGTATTCCGATTCTGTGGGTGTTCGTCTATTTTCGGATTTAAACTTATCCGTCTGCTGCTCGATGGCGGTGTTTAAAAACATGGCCAGCATCATGGGCGCCGGTCCGTTTATTGTCATGGATACGGAAGTATTGGGGGATGCCAGATCAAATCCGTTATAAAGTATTTTTACATCATCAATGCTGCAGACGCTGACCCCGGATGTGCCGACTTTACCGAAAATATCCGGACGGGTATCCGGGTCAAATCCATACAGGGTGACCGAGTCAAAAGCAGTTGACAGTCGATTGGCTTTATAATTTCCAGACAGCAGTTTAAACCGTCGGTTGGTGCGGACCGGATCGCCTTCTCCGGCAAACATCCGTGTGGGGTCTTCATCCGTTCGTTTTAACGGAAAAACGCCGGCCGTATAAGGGAAACAGCCGGGAACATTCTCCCGCCGCATCCAGGAATAGATTTCGCCGGGGTCCTTGAAGGCGGGAATGGCTATTTTTGGAATCCGCGTGTGAGACAGTGATTCTGTATAAAGCGGATGTCGGATTTCATTGTCACGGACATGGTAGACCAGTTCGTCTTTTGTGTAATCGGCTTGGATTTTTTCCCATTGGGCCATGATATCGCGGGTGGATGACGCGACTTGAGCTTCTGCAGCACTAATTTGTTCTTTAAGGCGGTTCATCAGATCATTGCTTTTTTCCGCTTCGGTCATTTTGTTGCTAAGCGCCGCCGCCGTCTCGTTAAGATGCCAGACGTTTCTTAATTTTTCTGCCTGTTTTTTTGTCTGTTTGTGATAATCACAGACAGCGTCAGCAATTTCAGAAAGATAGCGGACCCGCTCCGGCGGAACAAAGATCGTTTTTGAAGTCGATACGCGGGATTTAATTTCAGGCAGATTTTTTTTGAAAGCAGTGCCTGTTTTTTCCGCAATGGTTTTTAACAGGAAATTGTACAGGGCGGTCACGCCGTCATCATTGAATTTGGAAGCAATGGTCCCAAAAACCGGCATTTTTTCCAATGGGGTGTCCCATATTTTCCGATTCCGCTGGACCTGCTTTTGCACATCCCGCAGGGCATCTTCGCTTCCTTCCTTGTCATACTTGTTCACCACAACAATGTCCGCGTAATCCAGCATGTCAATTTTTTCCAGCTGTGATGCGGCACCGTAATCGCTGGTCATGACGTAAACCGACAGGTCTGTAAAATCAAAAATCCGGGACGATCCCTGGCCGATACCGGCGGTTTCGGCAATAATTATGTCAAACCCGGATGCCTTTAATATATTGATGGCTTCCGGCAGTACTTCCGGCAGTTCTGATCCGGATTCGCGGATAGCCAGGCTTCTCATATAGACCTGGTCCGTATCAATACTGTTCATGCGTATCCGGTCGCCAAGAAGGGCGCCGCCGGTTCTTCGGCGGGATGGATCGCAGGAGATAATACCGATATGAATGTCCGGGATGTTTTGAAGCAGCCGGATAACGAGTTCATCCGTCAGAGAGGATTTACCCGCCCCGCCGGTACCTGTAATGCCGATAATCGGAGTGGATTTGTTTTCGATATTTTCAAAAAGGATTTTTTTGATATTTTTATAAATATCATTTTGTCCGGCGGCTGCAAATTCAGCCGCGGATATCAAACGGGCCACCGTGATGCTGTCTTTCGGCGTCTGGCTTTTGAAATTCGTCCGGTCATTGATCTCAGGCAGGAAATCCATTTGCTCCATCATGTGATTGATCATTCCCTGAAGACCCATTTTTGACCCGTCAGCCGGAGAATATATTTTTGTGATCCCGTAAGCCTCAAGCGCCTTACTTTCCTTCGGAA
>JAGGYV010000296.1 GCA_021162325.1 Desulfobacteraceae bacterium
ATGATTTTTATGATGTCGTCTTCCGGCATATGGCCATAAATTTTTGACGCATCAGCCTCGCTTCTCATTTGATCAATCGCATAACCGACTGAATAGGAAGAGTTGAGCACCAGGGAATTCACCAGAGCATCGTCAGCAAATGCTACCATCGCCGGATTCAACGGACGATGCCCAAAGGTTGAACGCGCTCCCATCAGGCCAAATGCCAGAATCAATATAGCGACTCCCGGCCGCCAGAACCACCTGGGATAAACAACCGATTGGGCCGCCCTGCCGAATATCCGCCAGCTGATCAGAAATGTCCCCAAAAGGCCTGTTAAACAAATGACCACAGCAAACAAGTGCCCCTGGAACAGCATGGAAAAGACTTCTTTGGGATAGCTTAAGTATTCAACAAACAGACGATTCGGCCTGAATCCGTATTCTGATATAAACTGAGGCGTTGCTAACTCCATAAAAACCAGCAGCATCAGGGAAAATGAAAGCCATATCTGAACCACTCGATTCCAGATATGTCCGATTTTATGCGGGCCGGAAAGAAACGTCGAAAAAAGTGCGAACGCACCTACCATTATGACAATGGTTGCAATATCAATCCTGAGCCCCTGGAGCATAACAGGGATCCATCCATTGGCAGAGCTGATCCTATCAGCCTGCCAGAGACATAGCCCCAGGCGACTGATAAACAATACACCCAATGAAATGATAATGTACAAAAAAAATGGGTAAAAAATCCCCGGAAACCTTTTAACGCGAAATATCATGCCAGTATCCAATCCCAATAAGATTCATTGATAAATTTCAAACAAAACCGGAATAATTCCAGATTTACGCAGTCAATTTATCAATTAAATAATTACGGGAAAATGACCGGCGGATTATTTATTGGTAATGTTTCATAAAATCGATTGGCAGGAAATGAGGATTGAATTACTATCCGTTTAGATAAAGCATCTTTACAGACTCTCTTAAGGATTGATTTTTGAAACGCATAAAAAAAATGACAACCGCCAGGCTGGTTATTTCAACGTCTGTTTTTCTGACGCTGTTTTATAATGTTGCCTTTTTTAGAAATGTTGCCGCCATTTATCCTTTTTCATCGGCCAACATTACTTTTATCGGCTCTGTTGCCTTAATATTCACAAGTTTAATGGTTGTATTGATCACGCTGATCAGCTCAAGATATACGACCAAAGCGGTTTTGATACTTATTCTGACCGTGTCTTCCCTGGCCGCCTATTTTATGAACGCCTACAACATCATCATTGATGCCGACATGATTCAAAATATTATCGAAACGGATGTCAGTGAATCCATGGATCTATTCAGTTTTAAATTACTCGCATATTTTCTATTGCTGGGTATATTGCCGTCCATATGCATCTATAAAATTAATATTGAATATGGCTCGCTGAAAACCGAATTTTTTACAAAGCTAAAGGTCATGTGTATTTCACTTGCTGTTATTGCTGCGATGTTTTTCAATTTCAGCAAGCATTACACTTCTTTTTGCAGAGAGCACAAACCAATAAGATATTATGCGAATCCGGCCGGATGGATTTATGCTGCCGGTAAATCCATCAAGAGTATATTTAATGACGGTCAAATCGTGGTAGCGCCCATCGGAACGGATGCAGAAATACCATCAACCGATATCGACAGAGAGTTAATTATACTGGTGGTCGGGGAAGCGCTCCGGGCGGACAGACTGTCGCTCAACGGGTACCATAGAGAGACCAACCCCCTTCTTGCCAAAGAAGAGGTGATCAGTTTTACCCATATGTATTCATGTGGCACCTGCACGGCGGTATCTGTTCCCTGTATGTTTTCTATTTTTGACAGAGATGAATACAGTAATAAAAAGGGGCGGGCTTCCGAAAATCTGCTTGATGTTTTACACCATGCCGGCGTCAATATATTATGGCGGGACAATAATTCCAGTTCAAAAGGCACGGCCCTGCGGGTGCCGTATGAAAATTTTCGGCATTCGGACAAAAATTCAATCTGTGACGATGGGGAGTGCAGGGATGAGGGAATGCTGGTTGGTTTACAGGAATATATCAACCGCACACAAACCGGGGATATTTTCATTATTCTCCACCAAATGGGAAGCCATGGCCCGGCTTATTATAAAAGATATCCCAAATCGTTTGAGAAATTCACACCCGTCTGTCAAACCAACCAGCTGGAAGAATGCACTGTCGAAGAAATCGGCAATGCCTATGATAATGCGGTGCTGTATACGGATTATTTTTTATCAAAAACGATTAACCTGCTGAAACAAAACACATCGCATTTTGAAACAGCCATGGTATACTTTAGTGATCATGGTGAATCTCTTGGGGAGAAGGGGTTATATCTGCACGGACTGCCCTATTATATGGCGCCGGATGCGCAAAAACATATTGGCGCAATGATGTGGTTTGGCGACAGTTTTGAAATTGATAAAGATTCGTTAAAGAAAAAATCCGTCCATGCGTTTTCCCAGGACAATCTTTTTCACACCATTTTAGGACTCATGGAAATTGAAACAGACATTTATGATAAAAGTATGGATATTGTCAATTATGACAAATAGTTTTATTCCTTGTTTCGTACCTTCTCTATAAATTCGGACGATGATGTAGCGGAGGTGTTTTTGTTCTGCATAAAAATATAACGATATTCGCAGGAAATTACCTTGGCGAAACGCCCTTCAAACAACAAAATTTCTTTTCAACATTGACGGCTATAACAAATTTACCGTGCTACGATACAGGTAAAATTACCTGAAATTCACTGCCCTGATTTAAAACGCTTTTAACATGAATATCACCGCCATAAGAATTTGCAATTGCCATTGCAAGGCTCAGCCCCAGACCGATCCCGGACGCTGATCTGCTCCTGTCGCAACGATAGAACCGATCGAATATTTTAGAAATTCCTGCTTCGGAAATGCCAATGCCCGTATCCACAAATCTAATATGGATAAATTGTTTATCCGATTCTAAAGAAACAAAAACAGACCCGGCCGGTTCGGTATATTTTATTGAATTTTCAAGTATATTGGTTATCAGCCGTTGAAATTGTCGTTTATCCCCTTCATATTCCAGGGTATCCGGAAAGTTCATTGTCAGATGAATATTTTTTTCCGCAGCCAGGGGCCTGAACAGTTCACAGGCCTCTTGAATTAATTTAACAAGATCAATTTTTTCATAATTATTTTGTAAAACACCGGACTCGGTTTCCGTTATATCCAGCATGGTATTAATCATATCAATGAGATTGTCACATTCCTCAATGGTGTTGGCAGCCATCTCTTCGTACTTGGAAACAGAAGATTTCCCCACAAGGGTCATTTCAGCAATACCCCTTATCCTGGCAAGGGGGCTTCTCAGATCATGGGCGATATTATCCGTTATTTCTTTCATACCTTTAATTAAGGACTGAATTCGATTGAGCATGCTGTTAAACGTTTCTGCCAGCCGGTTTATTTCATACAATCGGTTTTTAACCCGGACTCTTTTGTCATAGGCGCCTTTTGTTATATCGATGGCCGTCAGCGTTACTTCCTCTACCCCCTTTAATGCATTTTTTGCAAGAAGCCATCCAATAACCGTTGACATTAAAAACAGCGGAAAAATCAATAACAGCAGCAACTTTCTGAGGATACCGAGATATTCTTCGTTTTCTTCCAGAGAAATCCCGACCTGTAAAATCATTGCCGGTCCGATCAGGCCGTATATTGTTCGAATCTTATACTGGAAATCCGGGTGAGCCAGTGTCGACAAAACATTTTTTTTGTTGTTTTGCAGGATATTAAATATATTTGCGGCAGGTTTGATACGATTCCAGGATGGCTCGCCTTCAAAGGCAAGCACCCGGCCATTTTCAGATAATAAACGGAAAAAAATATCTTCATCCTCTGATTCGACTTCCACCTTCATATATTTTTTAACCTGATCCCCCCCCCCGTCAGTCATTATTGAGCTAAACTCTTTAATTTCTTCCGCAAGCTCGCGGTCAGTGTCATCCTGGGTAATCACGGAAATTTTATAATAAAAAACAGACAGCGCCAGCACTGAGGATACAGTAAAAATCAATGCATACCAGGCAGTTAACCTGAAAGCAAGCGTACCGCTCAGATCAGAGAGTCTCTTTAAGAACATATCCGACCCCCCGAATGGTATGAATTAATTTGTTTTCAAAGTCTCTGTCCACCTTATCCCTTAAACAGCAAATCCGTGCCTCCACCACATTGGTCCGGGGATTAAAGTTATAGTCCCATACATGTTCCATGATCATGGTTTTTGATACCACCTGGCCGGCATTCCGCATCAGATATTCGAGCAGGGAAAACTCCAGCGGCTGAATTTCTATCTCCTCACCGGCTCTTTCGACTTTACGGGTGTGAATGTTCAGCACCAAATCACCGACCTCAAGCTTTGTCGGGCTTGAAGCGCCGCTGGAACGCCGGAGAAGGGCCTGGACCCGGGCAAGGAGTTCTGAAAAAGCAAACGGTTTGGTCAAATAATCATCCCCACCAATTTTTAAACCTTTTACCCGGTCATCCACGGTTCTTTTGGCGCTTAATATTAAAACAGATGTATTGATGCCGTTCTTCCGCATTTCTTCAATCAGCGTCAACCCGTCAATCCTGGGAAGCATGATATCAATCACAGCCACATCATAAGGCTCATTTAAGGCCATGTGCAGTCCGTCCTCACCGTTGCTCATGTGGTCAACAGCAAAACCAGCTTCTTTAAGGCCGCTTGAAACAAACAATGCAATTTTTTCATCATCTTCGACAAGTAATAAGCGCATCTTAATCATGATCCTTTTATTGTTTTGACCAGTTCAAATTCTGATTATTTTTTAATTTTATCTATAAAACAAGGATAATAATCTTAGATGTTAACATAAAAGTCACTTGAAAGCAGGATCAACGATTTTCTGAAAGACAAATTTTTTTTTATGCCTTTTCAAAGGCGCCGGTTCTGATACCACATATGACTGCAATATTTCAGCACATGCGCATTTATATGAGAAGAAGAAGCAAAAAACCCGCAATAGCCATCAGCAACAGGTCCAAAAGAACCACATAAAACGTTGTGCCGAAAATAAAATCAGAAAATCCGAAACAATGATCAATAATCCTATTTATAAGAACTTTTTGAAATTCATCATCAGCAATAAAAACCAAAAAAACCGCAACAACGGACAACAATAGCCATTTTTTGAAAATAATTTTCATATTATTTTCCCCAACCAAAACCTATTTTTCACGACTACCAATCCAAATATTAACTAAAATAAATATCATATGAAAATTAGCTGGATATTACGGAAAGATTACTATTTGGTAATGTTTGACTGGATATTAAGGATTTAGATAGCTGGAGCATCTAAATATTTATTGAATAACCGAACAACAACCCAAGATCATTACTATTGTCCATGGAAATAATATTTTCCACCAGACCGAATTGAAAGACGGAAGTATTATTCAACTGCCACTTAAAACCAATGTTTAATTCATGAATCGGGTCTTTAAAAGAACCTAAATTTTTAATAACGCCTTCATGAATATTATACTGGAGATAAATCGAAATGTTGGGTTTCAGATTCCATGCAATGGAAATCAGCCCGGAAAATGCGCTTGACTTAAAAGTTTTTTCAATATCACCCATCATAAATTTATTCTGGTTGTATTGCTCATATCCAACATGGCCGTAAATCAGCCAGTCGTCACCCAATCGTTTTGACAAACCAATCTGCAAACCAAAATCTAATGGTTTTTCTGAATTTCGCGGCCCATTAACACCATACCGTAAAATACCGCCAAAACTAACTGCGGGCAACCATTGCGGGTCGCCATTTGTCAGAATATGATTAAATCCGATACCGATGCCGGTGTTTTCAAAATCCCGATTCATGCTGTCGCTTGAATAGAGAATCTCGCCGTCTGAGTCTTTTAAAATATAATATGTTTTATTTCTAGGCCATTCATCTCTGCCATTCTGGCCAATGTTGAGCAGGTCATGCGCATTTTCAATAAACCCGTCCATCATCCCGCCCCAGTAGTAACGATGATCTATGAATCCGATGATGCCGAAATATTCATTGAAACCATAAGTCACACTGATGTGTCCGTCAAAAAGTTCATAGTCAAAAAGATATTCATCCTCATTCAGCCACACATTGTTGGTACCGGCAATCATATTGATTCCCCATCCGGGTTTAATCAATGCAGGGCCGAGGATCGGCATACTCAGCCGAATGCTTTTCCCGGGGGACGACGAACGATAATCCAAAGGCCCCAGCCCGTGGTTGTAATCAGATGGCATCATATCCGCTGTCGCCGGATTTATCGTAAAAAACAACATCCACAGGAAACAACAAAAAATGACGCCCAGAATCAATCTGTTTTCTGTTTTTTGAACCATGATAATTCTTTATTTTTTTCAAGGTACAATTTCGAAAACTATATATGATTTTTATATTTATGGGAAATTATTTTTGGGTGTGGGTGTTAGGGCTCGTCCTAAAATAACTGCTACATTTTGGTGCCGATCCCTTCTCGTTCCCACGCAGGCGCGAGGAAACGAGAGAATTCAGTCATTCATTTATAATCGCTGATTCACAATCTCCGAAACTTCCATCACCTGAATTTTGCCATCCATATTTTCTGCTTTCACCGCGTCTTCCAGCATGACCGCACACAAGGGACATGCAACCGCAAGAATCTCTGCACCGGCATCCATGGCTTCGCGGATGCGGACACGGGCAGATGAGTCATCACCGCCGGAAAGGATATCCGTGAAATAATTACCGCCGCCCCCGCCGCAGCACAAAGCGTTTTTGCGGTTCCGGTCCATTTCAACAAGGCTTACCCCGGGAACAGACCTTAAAATCATGCGGGCAGATTCATAATCGGTATTGTGACGCCCCAGGTAGCACGGATCGTGATAGGCAATTTTTGCTTCCGGTTCTTTGCCTGAAAACGTAAGTCCGGCCATGGCAAATGCCAGCACCTGGGTGTAATGAAACACCTGATATTGACCGCCCAGAGCAGGATAATCATTTTTTAACGCATTAAAACTATGGGGCGACAAGGTAATAATTTTTTTTACATTTTTATCATTCAGAACCTTAATGTTTTTCTCAGCGAGCTCTTCAAAAAGAGGGGTTTCACCTATGGCTTTCACATCATTTCCGTCCGAATTTAATGCCTCTGTGATGATACCAAACGAAATTCCCGCTTTTTGCAAAAGCGTTACCACTGACCGGGCGATTTCCTGGCCTCTGGGTTCATAGGTGCCCACATCATCTGCAAAAAACAGATACTCCTGCTCGGAATACGGTTCAACGTCAAGTCCGTCGAGCCATTGAGTGCTTTTTTTAATTGATTTGCCGTAAGGATTCCCATGGAGCTGTATTTTTGTTAAATAATCACGAACCGCCGGAGGGGCCTGGCCGGCATCCAAAAGCGCTTCTTTTCCGGCAGTAAATGCCAGCAGCAACCGGTCCCGGAATTCCGGAAACGCGCAATGTTCCACGCAATTGCCGCACGTGGCGCAGGAAAACATGATCTCGGCAAACCGCGGACCGGCAGCTATCTTATCATCCAGCCATGCCCGAAGCAGCCACATCCGGCCGCCGGGTGAATACGTTTCAAACCGAAATGATAAATAGGCGGGACAGTTAATGTCGACATAATTACCAGGCAGCTTGCAGTAGCCGCATCGAAAACATCTGTGCAGTATTTCTTCGTGTTCCATTGATCTTCCTTAAATAAAAATAAAAAGTCCTGTTTAATATCAAATTCAATACAATGGGTTGGCTTTGAATAAGTTTGAAGTGACTAAAGTGACTAAAGTGATCTAAAGTTGAGGACTGCGCTTACGCGCATCATTATTTTTAATAAAAAGACAATGCCGCAGGCATTATCCACAACTTTAGCTCACTTTAAACTTTAGGCACTTAAGCTCACTTCTCACCTTTCCCA
>JAGGYV010000121.1 GCA_021162325.1 Desulfobacteraceae bacterium
ACCTTTATTTATAATTAAAGAACCGACTCTCGTCATACCCGCGAAGGCGGGTATCCAGGAAAATAGTCCCTTGATTTTGGCGGTTCAATACGTTCAACTTGAGCGAAGTGGATAACCATGTAAATTTATTCTTTGGTGTATAATGATTTAGGTATGATCGTATGATCGCCATTTATAAAAACGATCCTTATTTTTGTATGGGTATCCAAATGCGAAACCGCGACCCCTTTCCAATGATACTCTGAACATCAATTTTGCCACCTATCTTATTAATTATCCCGTAACAGATGGACAACCCGAGACCGGTTCCCTTGCCCACCGGCTTGGTGGTGAAAAACGGATCAAATATGCGTTGCAGATTTGCTTCAGCAATACCCGGCCCATCATCTTCGACAACAATAACAATGTGCCCTGTTTCAACTTCGCTGATTTTGGTGGAAACACGAATCGTTCCGCCGGTTTTTTCCATGGCATCCAATGCGTTATTAATCAGATTCAACAGCACCTGCTGCATCTCTGCCGGTGAAATAGTGATATAGGGAAGTGTTTCCTGAAGTTGGGTCTCAATGGACACTTTATTATACTTTGCCATCTGAGCGGAAAGGCTGACAATTTCACGCACAAGATCATTCAACTGCACATCTTTAAGGGTTGAGTCCGTTTTTCTCGCAAAACTCAGCAGTTTATGCGTAATTTCCTTGCACCGTTTCCCCTGAGTGTTGATCTGTTTTAACGCCCGGTTAAATTCATCCAGGTTCTCGCCCTGGGCAAATTCCTCTTCTTCCAGCAGATCGCCGATCCACCCGGCCTCTTCCACCATAATCGCTACCGGATTGTTGATTTCATGGGCAATACCCGCCGCCAGTTCTCCAATGGACGCCATTTTACCGGTTTCAACGACTTGCTGGTTCATGGCCTCCTTATCCTGATCTGCCCGGCGGATCCTTCTCACCATTCGTTTGGACGTATAAAAGGCCATAAAAACAATGCCGCCAGCACCAATTAAAAAAATAACAACCGCAATAATGAGCATTCGTTTCAGATCTGAAAAAGCGTCCGCAGCCTCCTGTTTAACAATCAGCAGCCATTGCCCGTCCTTCAAACTGCCCACGGCATACAAATTTTCCATTCCGGCGTCATCCTGCCATCGGGTAATGAAAATTTTATTTTTTGTCTTTTCCACCGCAGTCCAGAAAAATTCATACCCCCTGTGGCTGGGTTGATATTCCATGGCCGGATTGGTTTGAAAGGCCCCATCTCTATTAAGAATAAACGCATACCCGGTTTTGCCGACCCGTAAATTCTGCACCAGCGAATTAAACGCCTTAAAATCAATCGTGGCCCGCACCAAAAAACTTCGTCCTGCTTCTTTTTTCTTGACCGCGACAATAAAATGCGGATACCCCCGAAGCCCTAAAAATACATCACTGATAAAAAATTCAACGCCCCTGGCTTTTTTAAACCAATCCGCTTCCGAATATTCAGCGTTCTCCAGCTCATACGGACCGGCATAGGTCAACTGAACCCCCGTTTCATTCACAATGCCCAGATCTACAAACACATTGCCGTAATCCCTGCGCAGCGTTGACAGCTTCTCCTGTAAAAATTCATTATCATTGAGAGTCTCAAAACGGTTATTGACTGCCAAAAACCGGATATTGGCCAATTTTTCATTTAAAAACGAATCAATATTCTGCTTGTGCTTCTGAACCAGCTCGCTTAAATGGGCATAGGTCTTTTCGTGATAGGAGCCCCGAAACTGCTGAAGCAGAATACAGATCACCAGCAACATAGGGGTAAAAGAAACGATGATAACGGTTAAAATCATATTTCGGGACACGGACTGGTAATATTTTTCATGCTTGTCTTTATTCATCGCATCCTCAATTCCATTATCAGCATTATTTGAACTGTTATGGATTGAATTATTCCATATAAAATTTGGGGAAAAATCAAAGTCTGGTGAAAAAACAAGAATTATTGAAAAAAAGCATCTATTTACGACAACAATCGCCAGATGATATCATCATCCCCTTCGCCCTTTTAAATATTTTAATCATTTGCCCATTCAGCATAAAAAGAAAAATATATTCAGGATTCATGCCAAAAATATGGATGACACCGTACGGCTGAATTACTGTGTAACCAAAAAGTTTCAGGGAAAAAAACAAACAAATTTCCTGAAGCCCGTTATATATATTTTTTACATATTGTAAAAAAATCCGGCAGACATCTCTCAATATATCCGCAACAAAAATTTCCACTGCTCATAAATGCAATTTCTGTATTGACAGAATAAATGCCGGGTTAACCCCTGCCTGTGTTAAGGCCTGTTCCACCGGAGCATTACAATTTGGCGAAAAATCAAAGATGCTTCATTTGGCCCATGATCGAGTATCCCAACTGGGAAAGGATGCGATGCTTTACCTGGGCGAAGACTATAGTATATTCTGGGCATTTCCGGATAAGGCATTAATAAAACATATTGAATGATTAATCCGTAACTTCTCAATACACCCGGGCCACAGCTCCTGGATTCTTCTGGGGATTCAGTTCCTGATATAAACAAATATAAATTTGATGCTATAAATTAAAATTGACATTGGCCCCTTCAATGTATTACTATTACCAGTAATACTTATAACTGGAGGTCAAATTATGAGAGTCACAACAAAAGGTCAGGTCACAATTCCCCAGCACATTCGTGAAAAATTGGGAATTACCCCAGCAACAGAAGTTGATTTTGTCGAGGAAAAAGACCGCATTTTTTTAGTAAAAAGAAAGAGGGAAAAACCTGCGATTCGTAGATTTACAAAATTGCGTGGCGTTGCAACTGTCAAAATGACAACAGACGAAATCATGGCCTTAACAAGGACAGATAGATGACGGGGCTTCTTGTTGACTCAAATATTATTTTAGACATTTTTCTTAATGATCCCCATTGGGCTGATTGGGCGGAATACGCATTGTCAAATTATAGCGCTCACACAACCCTCTATATTAACACGATCATCTATACTGAAGTCTCCGTTGGTTTTGAAAGAATAGAGGATTTGGAGTCATCCCTTCATAAAGGCGGATTCCGGATGTTGGAAATTCCAAAAGAGGCGCTGTTCCTGGCCGGCAAAGCGTATCTCAAATATAGAAAAGGTAAAGGAACCAAAAAATCTCCTTTACCCGATTTCTATATTGGCGCTCAAGCCGCTGTGCTTGATCTGGACTTAATTACAAGAGACGTAAACAGATACCGGACATATTTCCCAACCGTCAGATTAATCTGCCCAGAATGATCCGTCTTGCGAAATATTCAACTACCCCAAATCAACGTTTAAGGCATCCCGTCGGGCATCAACATGCGTAATGGTCACCCGGACCAGATCCTGAGGTTTGAGATTCCAATGACTGGCAGAGCGCAGTTTGCATTCCACAAGGTAGTTTGTCAGCAAAATAATATATTTATCCCTGAGTTTATTTAAAACAATGGCTTCTTGTTTGGCGCCGACTTGTTTCTCAAGATATTTCAGCAGCCAGTAACGATTGCGCCGCATCTGCACTTGGCCGGCATTCATTAAC
>JAGGYV010000021.1 GCA_021162325.1 Desulfobacteraceae bacterium
ATTTTATGTTGGTTCAAATCTTTTGCTCCTTATGAAACGAAGGCAGAAATCGACCCTGGTATTGAAAACTGTCCATATAGCGGCAGTGTTCAGACAATGCCTGCTCTTCGGACCGGATTCTCACCGTCAACATCCAGGCGTTTAATATGCTGAAAAAAATTGCCGTTATCCAGGCCGTGTGGATCATTGGTAATGCGAAAATCTCAACAATCACCGCCAGGTAATTGGGGTGGCGGATGTATTGGTATAATCCGTGAGTGATGACGGGTTGTTCAGGAACAAAGATGACCCGGGCATTCCAGAATTTACCCAGTACGGAAATCGTATAAAATCGGATGATTTGTGCGCTGATGGCCAGGCCTATCATCGGATAACCCAGCGCCGGGATAAAGGGCCGGTGGGTAAAAAGAACTTCAATGCCGCAGGAGCATATAAAGGCGGTATGAAGGACCACCATGAATTTGAAATGTGTTTTGCCGACTTCAAGCCCGCCGTTTTTAAAGGCCCAGGAAGCGTTGCGTCTGCTGATCTGCATTTCCATCAGACGGGTTGCGCTGACAATCATAAGGAAAATGATATACATAATTATTGTTGTTACCATTGCAAAATCCCCATTTCAGCGCAAAATCCCGGTCCCATGGCATTAAAGAATCCATACGATCCTTTGGGCGGCCGATGATTGTCCATGGCATCTTCTAAAATCATCAGGATTGAAGCACTGGAGACGTTACCTACTTCCTGAAGGTTTTTCCAGGACAGGGCAAGGTCGTCTCTGGTAATCCCGAGGCTTTTTTGAATGGCTTCAAGGATTTTTGGTCCTCCCGGATGAAACAGCCATTGCCTGATATCTTTTAGTGTCAAGCCATTGTCCGCTAAAAAGTGTTTGATATCCGGTTCAAGCGAGGTTTCGACAATTTTAGGTGTCTGGCCGGAAAGAACAATTTTAAAGCCATTGTCTGTAATGTCCCATCCCATGATATGCTCCGTATTCGGATAAAAAACCGACCGCGTATCAATCACACGGGGGGTTGTTGCCTGACGGTTTTTTCCGGTTACGACTAGAGCAGCGGCCGCGTCTCCGAAAAGACCGCTGGATACGATATTGGCTACTGAAAAATCATTTCGCTGTAATGTCAGGGAGCATAACTCAACGGATAAAACAACCGCCACCTGGTCAGGATAGGCTTTTACATAATCGATTGCTCTTGTGATGCCCGCCGCCCCGGCCATGCACCCCAGGCCGAAAATCGGGGTTCGTTTGATGTCCCTGCGCAGGTTCATCCGGTTGACCAGCAGGGCATCGACGGAAGGCGTGGCGATACCGGTAATGGAAACAAAAATCAGGTGATCAATATCTTTGGGTTCAAGACCGGCTTTTTGCAGCCCTTTTCGTATTGCCCGTTCTCCCAGATCCACAGCACCTTTTATAAAGGCGGTATTTGCGTCTGCAAATGTCTGGAGGGCATCATATTCTTCTATGGGGAGTGCAAGATATCTGCCGTTGACAAGGGTGTGCCGATAAATCGATTCGATACGATCGATATTGTGATGGCGACCGGCACAATGATCCCGAACAGCGGCGATCAAGGTTTCCTGATCGTAATAATGATCCGGTAAAACGGATGCGGCCGCTGCAATAGGCATGTGCTTTTTCCGAATAGCTTATTTTGATATTTCAGCTATATCTCAAAATTATGCGCGGTCGGCAAAAGAAGTTGTTTCCGGAAGTTGTGTTATTGAATGAATATCCTGAATCAGGTCGTAAGGAGATTGAATTTTGTATTGTGCTTTACGCATAAAATATTATTGATTTGGCCGGTTAATGGTATACTAATATTTATTCTAAGATAACAAATGTTATGCGAAAATTTTATTAAATGTCAATAAAATTCCATCTGTAAAATTAAACGGTGGCAATGATGATGACGGACGCTATTGATCCAGTTCAATGCCGGTTAACTGAATGGCTGACGGTATGAGCAGGATCGATCCGATGGTTGTGTTGACCATGGTCAGGGAGATCAGGATGCCGAATAAGATGATCGGTTGAAAGCTCGATGTCATCAGGACAAGGAATCCGCCGGTAAGTGCCAGAGAAGTAAATATGATGGCTTTGCCGGCAACATACAAGGTCTTTTCGATGGCATTGGAAATGTTGATATCCTTGTGCTTGTAATGTCGATAGGTATTTAAAAAATGGATGGTGTCATCCACGCCGATGCCGATGGTTATAGAGGCAATGATTGATGTGACCATATCCAGGTCAATGCCGAACCATCCCATAATTCCGAAATTAATGATAATCGTGACGCCCATATCAATCAGGGCCAGGGGACCGGCGGCGAATTTTTTAAACAAAATAATGATGACCAGGGCGACAATGAAGAGTGACAGAATCAGCCCTGTTAACTGACCGGTCACGATATAATGGGCCAGTTGAACCTCGATTGCCGGATAACCGGTGACAGTGAAGGAATAAGCATCCGGCAGGGTGGCAGTCAAATGCGCTTTTATTTTATTCAGAATATACTTAACCTTTGTTGTGCCGACTCTGTCATCCGTTTTGTGGCCAAGCCTGGCAAGAATGTTGTTTTGCTGAAAGTCGGCATCTACGAAAGGTTCAAACGCATCAATACGGCCGTCTGAATCATCATCATCGCCGGAATAGATTTCAAGGTAATCCATGATATCCATCCGGTTTTCGGGAATTTTAAAGTAGTTCGGATCATCGTTATTCATGGCCATGTGCATTCGTTTGATAAAATCGGTAAACGCATCGGTTCTGCCGATATTGAGATCCGCATTTTCATCCGCCATCAGCCATTTTCTGATCGATTCAATAGTGTTTAAGAATTCGGGTGTTTTTACACCATCCGGTTCATTGGCGTCGATGATGATACTGAATCCCCATCCGCCGCCGAATTTATCTCCGGCAATCGTTACATTTTGTTTGACCGGATCATCTGCTTTAAAATAATGGAGAATATCCGTATCTACTTTTAATCGGCACGCTCCGGCAATGGATACGGCCAGGATGATTCCGACAACCACATAAATTTTTCTGGGATGAGTGATAACGAGTCTGGCAATAATGACCAAAAGTCTGTCCACGAATGTGATTTTTCGGGATTTGTTTTTTCCCATCAGGGATTTGGGAAACTTGTGGGGAAGGATCGCCAGGGCGCAGGGAATGAGCGTGATGGATATAAAAACGGTAAGCAGAACGCCTACGGCAGAAAAAACCGCCCATTCCCTTATAGCGGACACATGGCTGGTTACAAGGGTGATGAACGCGGCAAACGTGGTGAATCCGGCCAAAAAAACAGTGGTCGATATATGCGTCATGGCGGTTTTGATGCCAAACCGTTTGTCAGATGGTGTAATCAGATTAAAATCCGTGTAATACTGATTCAGCACATGAATCGCGTAAGAGCTGCCCACAGATATCAGGAGTGGGGGGAGGGTGATTCCGACGGACGTGATTTTATAACCCAGGTGTCCCATCAGGCCGATGGTCCATATTTCCGCCATTCCCAGCGTGGCAAGGGGCAAAAAAACGCCGCGCAGCGATTTAAAGTTTAGATAGAAAATAAAGGTGACGACCAGAATTATCAGCGGAATATTTTTAAACAGATCCTTTTGCATATACTCATTAAAATATTTTGCCACATACGGCACCCCTGAAATAAATATTTCCAGTTCAGGGTATGCCTCCACAATACTGATGATTGCGCAGACAATCGCTTCCCGGGGAAGGGTGCCGGCAAATTTGATGAGCACCCCAAAATCGGTGATCCTGCCTGTTTGCGCATCTGTGGCATAGAGACGATTGCGATAGGCCGGATTTTTTGTCAGGCGGTGTTTGAATGCATCAATTTCTTCTTTTGTTTTGGGAATGATCCGTTTTTCGTATGGATCGGTTTCAATTAGATCATAGGTCTCCAGAGAATCATTTTCACCGCTGATATCTTCGGCGGATAAGGGTGAAAGGATGGTGTCGATGATATTGCTTTCTTTTATCTCAATATCATGAAGAATCAGATTTTCTATGGTTTGAATGTCGTTTTCATTCAGATGTACTTTTGTTTGCAAGTGGTGAGGGATTTTTCTTTTCAGAAATCGTTTAAAGGGCGGATCATCATTGAATCGGACAATAATGGTTTCAAATTTGACGGGTCGAAGGCATGCTGCCGCATAAAATTTTTCCATGCGGCGGTCTTCTTTTATTTTGTCAAAATCTTCATATTCCTCAATATCGATGAGAAATTGATTGATTGAATTGAGCGCATCAGCAGTCCATAGATTTTTGTGGGCCACGGAAATTTGTATAAACCGGTCGTTATCCCCATAAATTTTTTTAACTTTGGCATATTCAATGTATTCCGTATCATGTTTCGGCATAAAGGATTCAATAGAGCTGTCCAGTTCTATTTTTAAAAGTCCGGCCGCCAGGTAAATGGTGATTGCGATCAGTCCAAGAATCGGGATGAGTGGGCGTTTTAAGATGAGATTGAGATAGTTATTCATCATAGGAAGATGCTCATATTGTTTTTTTATTTATTATTGATGATTAATTTTTTTCTTGCATTTTTTGCCGGGCCATGGGATTATTCTCTTGACTGACGTATCAGTCATTATGAATTTTAATGTTTTTAAGTATATACAAATTGACGTAAAAATCAATTATTTAAAAATAGAAAAGAAATTCTGGATGAAACAGGGAGTAGCTAAAGTAAGTGCGGTAAAGGGTGGTTTTTTTGCACAGGCCATGACTGACGTATCAGTCATGGCCTGTGCAACCACCGAATCTCCTTTTTAAAATGGGATAACCGGCCCCCCCCCCCC